>JAYUQS010000154.1:0-9496 GCA_043756645.1 Hyphomicrobiales bacterium
TCCAAGTGCCGACCATAATCATAAGAAATATAGCCAGCCCATCCGCCTTGAAATGGCGGCAATCCCTCGATCATTTTGCGGGGAGACTTACTCAAATATGTTTGCAAAATCTCAAACGGCATTTCAGCTTTGCGCTTGCCGTCAAGAAACGCCACACCCTCACACACCACCAAACTGTGCTTCGGGTTCACCGCCAGAAACGAATAGCGCCCCAAATGTTCATGGCGCTGGGCGCTCTCGAACAGCGTCAAAGCCCGCTCGCCTTTGAGCCGTCGCGCCATGGCGAAGGGCTCGGCATAGACAATTTCGCTATAGGCAGGGGCTTGCATGAGCCTGATATAGGGCTGGAAAGCAAAAGCCTCAAAGCCTATCTGAGTTTCATGTCTGAAACCCCGATTCCTCTGGCAGATGTGCTGCTGCCGCTGGCCATTGACGGCCCCTATTCCTATAGGGTGCCCGACGGCATGGTGTTAGCACCCGGGGATTATGTGCAAGTGCCGCTGGGGCCGCGAGAATATATCGGCGTGGTGTGGGAGCGGCGCGACACCTTCGGCACCAATCTGAAATTACGAGACGTCTCCGAGAAATTCGACATGACGCCGATGACGGCGATGCACCGGAAGTTCATTCAGTGGCTGGCCGCTTATTATCTGGAACCCATGGGGGCAGTGTTGCGCATGGTATTGCGCGTACCCTCAGCCTTTGAGCCGGAACGCCAACGCATGGCCTATGTGCTGGGCGATGTGCAGCCAAAGAAACTCACACCCCAACGCGCCCGCATTCTGGAGATTGCGCGGCAAGGCTTTGCTATGCCTGCAGCAGAGTTGGCGCAGGCTGCAGGTGTTGGGCAATCGGTGGTGAAAGCTTTGCGCGAAACCGGAGCATTGAAAGCCATTCCCTTGCCAGTCCACGCCGCATTCCCGGAACCCAAGCTTAACGCCGCAACGAAAAAATTATCTCAGGCTCAACAACAAGCCGCAGCCACCTTGCGGGCCAGCATCGCCTCGCGTCAACATAAGGTGACACTGCTTGATGGTGTAACAGGCTCCGGCAAAACCGAAGTTTATTTCGAAGCCATGGCCGCAGCACTGGCTGGTGGCGGGCAAGTTTTATTGTTGCTGCCAGAGATCGCACTCACTGGCGGCTTTCTTGCGCGAGTCGAACAGCGCTTTGAGTGTGTGCCTGCAGGCTGGCACTCAGACTTGCGCCCACGCGAACGTGAGCGGGTGTGGCGCGGTGTAGCGGAAGGCAAAGCCCGCATTGTTGTTGGCGCGCGTTCAGCACTGTTTCTGCCGTGGAAAAATTTACAACTCATCGTCGTCGATGAAGAGCATGAAGGGGCTTATAAACAATCCGAAGGCGTGACCTATCATGCCCGCGACATGGCCGTGCTTTATGGCACGCTTGGAAAATTCTCGGTGGTGCTGGCGTCGGCAACACCATCGCTCGAATCCATCGTCAATGTCGACCGGAAGAAATACGACCTCGTAAAGCTGGAAGATCGTCACGGCCGCCCGGAACTTCCGGAAATCAAATTGCTGGATATGCGGGCCGAGCGATTGCCCTCAACCCAGTGGTTGTCAGAGCCGATGATTGCAGAGGTGAAACACACGCTGGACAGTGGCGACCAGGCCCTGCTGTTCCTCAATCGCCGTGGCTATGCGCCTTTGACCTTGTGCCGCGCCTGTGGCCACCGCTTGGACTGCCCGCAATGTGCAGCATCATTGGTCGAACATCGCTTTCGCGGCATCCTGATGTGCCATCACTGCGGCCATCAGCAACGCAACCCTGAAGCCTGTCCGAAGTGTGGGGTTGCAGAAAAAATGGTGCCGGTAGGCCCCGGTGTGGAACGCTTGGCTGAGGAAGTGCAGCGGCTGTTTCCTGAAGCACGCATGACGATTTTGTCGTCTGATCTGGCACGCGGGCAAATGCTCAGGGATGTGATCCGCGAGGTCGAAGACGGCACGTATAACCTAGTGATTGGCACCCAGCTGGTGGCGAAAGGCCATCACTTCCCGCATCTGACTTTTGTGGGTGTGGTTGATGCTGATCTCGCATTGGAGTCGTCTGACCCCAGAGCGGGTGAACGTACTTGGGCGCTGCTCGCGCAAGTGGCGGGGCGTGCGGGACGTGGTGAAAAACCGGGCCGCGCATTGGTGCAAACTTATGCGCCAGATCACCCCCTGATGAAAGCGCTGACCAAGGGCGACCGTGAAGCTTATTTCGCCCAGGAAAAAATAATCCGCGAGTCAGCAAAACTTCCACCCTATGGTCGTCTTGCTGCGATCATCATGTCCGGCAATGACGCCTCAGAGGTCGAACGCTTCGCCCGTGGGCTCGCACAACTTATTCCGCCTACGGATGATGTTGAGGTGCTGGGCCCGGCGCAGGCCCCCATTGCCATTATTCGGGGCCGTCATCGCTGGCGCTTTTTGGTGAAGGCGGGACGCGAAAAAGATATTCAAAGCTTCTTGCGCAAGTGGTTGGGTGAAGTGAAACCCAAGGGTTCGTTGTCACTGCAAATTGACGTGGACCCCTATGGGTTCTTGTGAAGCGTGCTCCCTCATCCGCCCTATCGGGCACCTTCTCCCGTTAGAAGAAACGGGAGAAGGCCAAATTAATCAGCCTTCTCCCGCGTCTTTTCGTGGGAGAAGGTGGCCGACAGGCCGGATGAGGGAGTATCAGTTAAACCGCCACTCGATGTGATTGCGATAAACTTCTCCCGGTCGCAAAATCGACGATGGAAAAGCCGGATGATTGGGCGCATCCGCAATGTTTTGTGGCTCAATTGCAAAAGCAGTCGAAGCGGCAAGTGGGCCTTCACGGCCTTGCATACTGTCCACCCAATGAATTGCAGTGTACATTTGAACCGCTGGTTCCGTGCCCCACACATCCAGCACACGGCCTGAAACCGGATCGCGTAGAGTGAGGTTACGCCTTAACTCACCGCGCTCGCCATCAAGCAAAAACGCGTTGTCATAGTCCTCAGCAATCACACGCGGTTTTCTAAAATCCCAGCGCGTATCTGCAACCGCATCGGTGCGCCCCAGCGGCAGAAGCAATTCATTCAACGGAAAGTATTTCTGTGCCGGTATCGTCAATTCATGCCCCAGCACCGAACCACCACCTGCCAAATTCCAATAGGTGTGATTTGTTAAATTGCAGACTGTTGGTTTGGTGGTTTGCGCGGTCATCGTCAATGAAAGCGTGGATCCAACAAGTGCATAAACCGCCTTCACATTCAAATGACCGGGAAACCCCTCTTCGCCGTCGGCAGATTGCAACATGAACGTAATACGGTTGGCATCACGGATGTAGTCCCAGTGGCGCATGTGAAAGCCAGTGACACCACCGTGTAACTGATGCGGCCCGCTGTTTGGCTTGAGATGGACCATCTCGCCATCCAACGGAAACTGTGCATTCGTGATGCGCCCGGCATGGCGGCCACAGATCACACCGGCATAGATATCGCCGGATAAGATATTATTATCTGGACCAGAACCGAAAACAGTTTCCGTGCCATCGACAATACAAGACGAAAGCCGCGCGCCTGTTGGGTGCAGGCGCGCGGTGATTGTCGATGATTTCAGTTCAAGCATGATCATAACCTTTTAGGGCTACAATAGATCAGCCTTCGGATTTGCGCCCCATATTTTTCATCCAGTTACCGGACTTCGCAGGACCATCTGCACGGGGTTTACCAAAGCCTTGCTTGCCGCCACCGCCGAATTTGCGATCCCCAAACTTTGGTGGCGCTTTATGTTCTGAAGCACGGTGTTCTGCTGGGCGTTCCGTACGCGGACGCTCATTGCGGACGAATTCGCCAGGCGCATTCGTGTCACCTTCAGACTTCCGCGCAAATTGCGCTTGGTCAATGGCTTGTGTTGGCATGCCCACAGGGTTCCATTCGCGCTTTTGCAAACGACCATCAGCCCTGACACCGGGACGGGGTTCACCATCCTTAGCGTGTTGTGGGCCCATTCCCTTTGCAGGTTGACCGCGATGATGTGGTTTCTTCTCGGCAGTAGCACCACCAGCCTTTGGCATATGACGGCCACCGCCGGATTTGCGCTTGGGCGCATCGGCAGGGTTCCAGCCGAAGTTTGGCGCCAGCGGATCAACCTTCAAAGCCAACACATGTTCCTTGATCGGAATTTGCTGGCGAATGGTTTTCTCAATGTCGCGCAGTAGGCCACGATCTTCCGGAATACAAAATGCAATGGCTTCACCATCAGCACCGGCACGGGCTGTGCGGCCAATACGGTGAACATAGCTTTCAGGCACAAAAGGCAGATCGAAATTGAAAACGTGAGACACGCCGTCAACGTCGATTCCACGTGCAGCAATATCAGTAGCGACAAGAGCCAAAATCTTACCATCCTTGAATCCGGCCAAGGCTTTTTCGCGGTTGGCTTGGCTTTTATTGCCGTGAATGGCGGCAGATTTGTAACTTTCTTTGTCCAGTGCTTTCACCACTTTGTCAGCGCCATGTTTCGTCCGTGTAAAGATCAATGCACGGGTAATTTGCGTATCGCGCAAAAGTTCAACAAGCAGCTTCACCTTGTTTGCAGGGTCCACGTGAATAACGCTTTGTATCACGCGTTCAGCCGTTGTGGCGGCAGGTTTGATTTCAACGCGAACAGGATCGTTCAACAAAGCTGCGGCAAGGCCTGCAATTTCCTTTGGCATGGTGGCCGAGAAAAACAGGTTCTGCCTCGTCTTCGGCAACATGGCAGTCAATTTGCGGATGGCATGAATAAAGCCCAAGTCGAGCATTTGATCGACTTCATCCAGCACAAAGATTTCGACTTTTGACAACGTCAAAGCCCGCCGGTCAATCAAATCCACCAGACGGCCCGGTGTGGCCACCAGAATATCAACGCCGTTCTTCACAGCTTCAATTTGCTTGTTCAGCGATACGCCACCAAACACCACAGTGCTTTTCAGCTTGGTGTGCTGGCCATAGGTGCGGAAGCTTTCGAGAATTTGCGAACAGAGTTCGCGTGTCGGAGACAAGATCAAAGCGCGGCAGGAATTCTTGTCCGGGCGCTTACCGTCTTTCATCAACAGCTCAAGCATGGGCAAAGCAAAAGCAGCGGTTTTGCCGGTGCCGGTTTGCGCGATACCTAAAAGATCGCGGCCTTGCAGCAAGGTTGGAATGGATTGGGCTTGAATAGGGGTTGGGGTTTCATAACCTTCAGCCAGCACAGCTTTCAAAATCGATGCGGAGAGGTTCAATTGTTCAAATGTCGTCAAGACAGTTGTCTTTCTTAATGGATGTCAAAAAGGGACAAACACACGCAGCCACATCCTGTGCCGCGATGCTCATACAGTCCCACGTGAAAGGATTGCTTTCAAAAACATCTGCAGGGCCGAATGGCATCCCAATAAGGAAACCTCACGTTATTCGAAAATGGCCAACGTAAAGCAGATGGAGGACATATGCTCGCTGCACTGCACAATGTCAAGAGCTCAGCCACTCTTCAATCAGCCGTCATTCCGGCGCAAGCCGGAATCTCTGTAATTCATATGCGAAAGATTCCGGCTTGCGCCGGAATGACGGTGATATTTAGAGGTGTGAAAGCAGCTCACTGATCTCAAGAATCACCGCTGTCACACCCAATGCCAACAAATCCTGCCCATGGCGTTCAGGTTTCGCATGCGTGCCGGTAAATCCGATTGTCCTCATGCCAGCCGCCAGCGCCGCAGTGGCACCTGTGAGCGAATCCTCGATCACAAGACACTGCAAAGGTGCAGCCCCCGCGCGTTCGGCCGATTTCAGAAACACATCAGGGGCTGGCTTGCCTCGGGCTACATCTTCAAAACTGGTGATAGCCTCAAAATAAGAAGCGATGCCAGTCAACGCAACGGCAAGCTCCACCCTTTTCTTCGGACTGTTGGAGGCAATCGACATCGATAGGCCCTTGGTCTTGATGGCGCGTAGAACCTCGTTCACGCCCGCCACGGCCTGAAGCTCAGCCAGGTAAAGCTCCTCCACCATGTGATTTTTGACCTGATCCAAATCTGGCGGAAACGTTGTGCCAAACTGTCGTGACATCATATCGAGCATGGCTTGAAATGTGGTACCGACAAAACGCTGATGCGCCTCGGCTTCCGATATCTCAATACCATAGCGTTTGAGCAGCAACACATCAGCCCGCATTGAAAGCGGCTCTGAATCGACCAACACGCCGTCGCAATCAAAAATGATATGCTTGAGCTTCACTGCCCCAAATGCCTCAGCGCTGTAATTACATCGACATAAACAGCCTTCTTGAATGGCACCACCATCTCAAGCGCTTTGTCCATGCTGACCCATTCCCACTGGTCAAATTCCTGTTTTTGGCCGGGCGGCTTTAAATCAATCTCGCTGTCTTCGCCGGTAAAGCGAATGGCGATCCATTTTTGCTTTTGGCCCCGGTATTTGCCGCCCCAGCTTTTGCCAATCAAATGTTCCGGCAAATCATAGGTGAACCAGCCCTCGGCCTCTTCCAGAAATTCAGCCGACTTGACGCCGGTTTCTTCATAGAGTTCGCGCATGGCGGCAGCGCGTGGGTCTTCGCCCTCATCAATACCACCCTGTGGCATTTGCCACCATTTGCCAACACCATCATCATTCTGTTTTTCAAAACGACGGCCCATCCAAACCTTACCAAATTTATTGATAAGCATAATGCCCACGCAGGGGCGGTAAGCGGTAATGTGATTCTGCTGTGTCATGCAGAGGCTTTTAATCAGCCTGTGCGGCCTTTGTAAGAGGCTGTGATCGGCACCAGAATGATGCCCCGCTCTGCGGCGGCCTTGGCCCATTCCCGCACGGTGTCAATGGTCACTTCCAACCCGGTGCCCGTGCCGATGGCAAGACCGGTGCCGGTGGCTTGTTCTTCCAACAGGGTGAGTTGCGCAATGATGGCTTCCCGGTTCAGATCAGCATCGATCACCACCATGGCCCGCTTTACCGGCATGTTTATGCCACGGGCGGCGGTTTCGGTGGCTGACAACGCCAGTGAGCCATCTTCCAAAAACAACAGTCCGCGTTGTTTCAATTCCGACAGCATCGGCTTTATGCTTTTGGGCATGGCAAGAAACCGCGAGCCCATATAATTCACCACACCCGCATAGCCGGTAAAGCGGCTCATATGCCAACGCATGTTATCAATATTTTCAGCGTCAGACGCATCTCCGCCCAAGGTTTTGGGTCCGGGGTTGGTGGCCGGAAATCCGATGGGCTCCAGCGGCATTTGCAGGAACACTTCATGCCCCTCATGCCGTGCACGGTTCACTTGTTCCTGCAAATTATTACCATAGGGCGCAAAAGCCAAAGTGACATCGGCTGGCAGTTCCTTAATCGCACGCGCCGTGAGTTTCTCGTTCAAACCCATTCCACCCAGCAACAGAGCAATTTTTGGCGAGTCGGAGTGAATGGTATTCAGAGATATTGTGCGCTCATAAATCTTGGAGGGCTTGTCGCCGGATTTTGAAATGCGGGGCAGCGAACCATAACTTGAAACTTCAGTGACCTTGGCTTGCGGCGCAGGCGTGAGCGGACGGCGCGGACTGACCACAATGGCACCATTTTGTTGATACGTGTCACTGCGCACTGGCGCATCAAGCGCCACTTCGATTTCACCAATTTGTTCTTGTGGGGCTGGTTCGGGCGGAGCTTCGGCAACGTCGGCGTCTTGCGCTGGTGCATCGGAGGCATCAACCCGTTCGGTTGAAGCCGTGCTGGCCACTTCTTTAGCCGGAGGAATAGACACCACCACAACAGGTTCACCTGCAAAGGGCATGGGCTCATGCACAGCCCACCAACCAGCACCACCAAAGGCAAGCGCAATGGCGACATAGCTCACAGGCAGCAAACCCGGTCGCTTCATCCAAAAGCGGTTCAGGAGTCCAAGCTTCCGCAGGGGCTGTCTTAATTCATCGCGACGCATGGGCGTGTCAGCACTTCCGATTCGTTCAAACCCCAGCTAAACGCCCAAGCGTTAACGCTGTGTTAACCATCAAAAAATGCTAAAGACGTGAGGCTTAATTGGCCTTGGTCTTCTCGTCTTTTTTCGCTTCTTTCGGCTTCACATTGGTGACCACTTTCACTCCGTGCAAAAGGTCAATCGCAGCTTTGACTTGCGTATCCTTGGTCCGGTCTTCCGGCACATAAGCCGATGAACCACCGCCCTCTTCGCCACCAGCTTCATTGGTGATGTGTCCACGCAAATTGGCTTCGCCTTCAGTTGAAACATTCTTGCCCTCAAGCTCTGGCGGCAAGGGTTGTTCAATGATGATATCCGCATCAATGCCCTTGGCTTGGATAGAGCGACCAGCTGGCGTATAGTAACGCTGCGTGGTCAAACGGATCGCACCTTCATTGCCCAGAGGAATGATGGTTTGAACAGAACCCTTACCGAATGAACGCGTACCAATAATCGTCGCACGCTTATGATCCTGTAATGCACCAGCCACAATTTCAGAGGCAGAGGCCGAACCCCCATTGATGAGAATGACCACGGGCTTTCCGCCGGTCAGGTCACCCTTTTGTGCAGTGTGACGCTCAACATCTTCGGCATTGCGGCCACGTGTGGACACCACTTCACCCTTTTCAAGGAACGCATCCGACACTGAAACCGCTTGCAACAGCAAGCCACCGGGATTGTTGCGAAGGTCGAGAATATAACCCTTCAACTTGCCTGCGGCTTTCTTATCGAGTTCCGTAATGGCTTTTTGCAAACCAATATCTGATTGCTCGGTGAAAGACGACATGCGGATATAACCGATATCTTCACCTTCCATGTTGAACTTGACCGATTCCACCTTGATGATGTCACGTACCAACTTGACGTCGAAAGGTTCGCGGCCTTGGCGTACGATCAGCAAGTTCACAGGTGCACCAACGGCGCCTCGCATTTTGTCAACAGCTTCGTTGAGCGTCAGGCCTTGCACTTCCGTATTGTCGATTTTGGCAATCAAGTCATTGGCCTGTATACCGGCCTTAGATGCCGGTGTGCCGTCATATGGCGCCACAACCTTCACCAAACCATTTTCCATTGTCACTTCGATACCAAGCCCGCCGAATTCACCGCGGGTCTTTTCGCTCATGTCTTGGAAGCTTTCCGAGTCCATATAGCTCGAATGCGGATCCAATGAGGTGAGCATGCCGTTGATGGCGCTCTCGATCATTTTCTTTTCATCAGGTACTTCCACATAATCAGCCCGTACCCGGTCAAACACATCGCCAAACAGACCGAGCAACTTATAGGTATCGGCTTTCGCGTTGGTGGCAGCACTGGCCCCGTTCAAGGCCTGCATCAGCACAATGGCAGATGCGGCACCTGCCAATACAAATCCGGTTGCACGCAAGGTAGAATTCACTTTCATCGCATTGCCTCTTGTCTGTTGCCAATCCACCAAGGGGCGGGATCGACAGGGTCTCCGTTTTTCCTGAACTCCACATATAGCACGGGAGTTGAGAGTTGTGTCAGGCCATTTGACAGGGCCA
>JAYUQS010000155.1:0-9395 GCA_043756645.1 Hyphomicrobiales bacterium
CAGCTTCTCCACCTTGTGGAGAAGCGACGTTCTTTGTCCCTTCTCCATTGAAAATGGAGAAGGTGGATTGCGCGAAGCGCAAGACGGATGAGGTCCCTTTTTCACCTCAATCACTTCAATTCAATTTCAATAAACGCATAATCGCCGTCACTGGCGTTAATCACATCATGCTCAACGCCCTCGTTGCGGAAATACGGCGCACCTTTTTTCATTTCAACAATTGTGGAGCCCTCCTTGTTCTCAATCCGCAACTGCCCATCCATCAACGGTACAACAACATAATCATGACCATGCCGGTGCCAACCGGTGTTATCTCCAGGCGCAAAGCGATATTCCCAAACCGTCACTCTGTCGTTATCAACATGTTTGATTGCTACAGCATTACCACTCATGAAAGCCTCCTGCTTGACGTTGCGCCTCCGAATGCGCATTTAGAGTTCTGATATAGGAGCAGATCATGACATTTTCCGCCGTGAACACCAGACGCCAATCGGTAGGTGTTCGTGTGGCCAACATAAAGGTGGGAGGAGGGGCTCCCGTCGCAGTCCAGTCCATGACCAATACGGACACGGCTGATATTGAAGGCACAGTAAAGCAAGTGGCTGAACTCGCGCGTGCAGGCTCTGAGCTTATCCGCGTGACAGTGGACAAAGAAGCAGCAGCAGCCGCCATTCCTGCGATCAAAGAAAAACTGCTGGCCATGAATGTCACGGCCCCCTTGGTGGGGGACTTTCATTACAACGGCCATCTGCTGCTCGAACAATATCCTGACTGTGCAAAGTCGCTGGATAAATATCGCATCAACCCCGGCAATGTGGGTTTTGGCCAAAAGCAAGACCGCAACTACGCCCGGATGATCGAGATCGCCAACACGCATGCAAAGCCCGTGCGCATCGGCGTGAATTGGGGATCCCTTGATCAGTCATTGCTCACCAAATTGATGGATGAGAATTCAACCTCTGCATCGCCGCTTTCGTCCCGCGCCATCATGCATGAAGCCATCGTGCAATCCGCCTTGAACTCCGCCGCCCGCGCTGAGGAATTGGGCATGGGCCGCAACAGGATTATTCTTTCTGCCAAATGCTCGGAAGTGCAAGACTTGATCGCAGTCTATCGCATGCTGGCAGGCCGCAGTGACTATGCCTTGCATCTAGGGTTGACGGAAGCTGGCATGGGATCAAAAGGTATTGTTGCTTCCACCGCCGCTCTTGCAGTTTTGCTGCAGGAAGGCATCGGCGATACCATCCGCATTTCATTAACACCCGAGCCCGGCGGCGACCGCACCAAAGAAGTCATCGTCGCGCAAGAGATATTGCAAACCATGGGCCTCCGCGCTTTCGCTCCCATGGTCATCGCATGTCCGGGCTGCGGCCGCACCACTTCCACAACCTTCCAGGAATTGGCTCAAGACATTCAAAGTTACGTCCGCCACCGCATGCCCGAATGGAAACTGCAATATCCCGGTTTCGAAAACCTCTCACTCGCCGTCATGGGCTGCATCGTCAATGGCCCAGGCGAGTCGAAACACGCCGACATCGGCATTTCACTACCCGGCACCGGCGAACTGCCAACTGCACCGGTTTATGTAGACGGCAAAAAAGTCAAAACCCTACGTGGTGAAAATCTAAGCGGCCAATTCCAAACCATTGTTGAGGACTACGTGAAAACCCGCTGGGGCAATGCTGGTTGAGGATAAAGGACATCATCCGTCTCCATTTGCGATGGAGAAGGAACTTTATTTTGCTCCGGTCCCTTCTCCATCGCAGATGGAGAAGGTGGCGCGAAGCGACGGATGAGGTCCCTTCTTCCGGTGGTTCAAATCCTATGCCCTCTCACTCCCCCAAACCATCACCACCGCACTTTAAAGATAACCGCAAATGCGTTCAAAATCATTTCCGGCGGGCGATGATAAATCGTGCCGTCGCCTGCAGCATGGCAGCCTTGGCACCATAAACAGAAACCGCAGCACAGGCCTGGTCCACCCGTTTTTGCGCCTCAAGCTTAGCCCCATCCAATCCCAGCAAATCGACAAAGGTTGCCTTGCCTTTCGCACTGTCCTTTTGCGTTGCTTTGCCCAAAGCCTGAGGCGATGACTCGACATCCAAAATATCATCCGCAATCTGAAACGCCAAACCAATATGATCCGCATACTGACGAAGTGGCGCTGCATCCACCTCTGCCAAAATCGCACCCGCCTCACAGGAGAACCGGAACAATGCGCCAGTTTTCCCGGACTGCATTTGCGCAATGGCGGCGTAGCTCTCAAAGCCGCGTGTCTCCGCCTCAATATCCAACATCTGCCCACCGACCATACCGGCTTCACCCGCAGCCTTGGCCAAAGCCGAAACCAGTTGCACCCGTACTTCCGCTGCTGGATGGGTCGCCGTGTCCGACAAAACCTCAAACGCCCACGTCAACAACCCGTCACCAGCCAAAATCGCCGTCGCCTCGTCGAACTTGCGGTGAGCAGTCGGTTGCCCCCGGCGCAAATCATCATTGTCCATGGCGGGCAAATCATCATGCACGAGGGAATAGCAATGCAGCGCCTCGAGTGCTGCACCCACCCGCAAAGCTTGGGCGTGATCAACCCCAAACAACCGCGCGGACTCGATTACTAAAAACGGCCGCAAGCGCTTGCCCTGTCCCAAAACGGCATAGCGCATGGCCTCACGCAACCGGTTGCCCGCAACCGCAGGCAATAAACCATCCAAAAGCCGGTTCACGGCTTCAGCCGTTTGTTTCAGCTGTGTGTCAAATTCTTGCGGCGAAACGCTATTCAATGGCATATACCCCAGTTCGTAAGCACACCCTTAGCCCAAGACAAGCCTCAACGACAACCAATGGCCGTAAACCTGAAATCCCGCTGGAACGCGCTGGGCCTGTGGCCTAAGCGCTGCCTGAAGCTGTTGTTGTTCGTGCTGTTATCGCCATTTTTTCTCACCATTTTATACGCGTTTCTGCCCCCACCTTATTCCAACTTGATGGTGCTGCGTGCCATGCAAGGCAATGGCATCACCAAAGACTGGGTCAGCATTGATGAAATGTCACCTTATCTTGCGGCCTCCGTTCTTGCATCAGAAGACGCACGCTTTTGCGCACACAGCGGCGTTGATTGGACCGAGATGCAGGGTGTGATCGACGACCTGTTCGACGAAGACGAAGGCCCAATCCGTGGCGCGTCCACCATATCCATGCAAGCTGCCAAAAACCTGTTTCTCTGGGATGGCCGCAGCATTGTCCGTAAAGTCGTCGAACTGCCTGTCGCTTTGTGGATGGACGGCATCTGGACCAAGCGCCGCATGATGGAAGTCTACCTGAACATCGTCGAATGGGCGCCGGGCGTTTACGGCGCTGAAGCTGCCGCACAACATCATTTCAAGAAATCCGCATCCAAACTCACACGGCGCGAAGCAGCCCTTCTCGCTGCTGTTTTGCCCAACCCCATCAAGCGCAAAGCTGGAAAACCCTCCAAAGGGGTGCGCCGCATCGCCGACCGCATCCAGATCCGTGCGCGTATTATGGGCCCTTATCTCACTTGTCTAAGGCTCAAAGGATAGCTATAAGCCCGACAACGATTGCCCGGTGGATTCTGCCGTAACGATTTTATTTAATGTTTTCAGAGGTTTAAAATGGCTGTTCCACGCAAAAAAATGACCCGTAGCCGCATCGGTATGCGCCGCTCAGGCCAAAAAATGCAAACTGTGACCTGGATTGAGGATAAAACCTCAGGTGAATTGCGCCGTCCACACCACGTTGACTTGAAGACCGGCATGTATAAAGGCCGTCAAGTCATGTCTGTTAAGGCAGACGCTTAATCCTTTTTTAAGCATAAGAATAATCACGCGCGTTAAAGCCGTCCTTTCCGGGGCGGCTTTTGTCATTTGGTGTTGCTTTGCATGGTAATTGCAGCATTGATCAACATGACCCAACGCTGTGCCAACACCTTCAACCACCCCGATTGGATTCGTGCCATATCAGCACAAATCCAAGGGGCGAGTTTTGTGACTGTGCCAGCAACTGGCCTGCCGCGTCTGACGGCGGCTTGTGTTCGCAAATCCTGGCCTTTGCGCCATGCTGATACGTGGGAAACTTCGATGTTCAATTCAGGTCTGCCGGCGGCGGGCCTTGCACCATCGCCAGCAGATGCGCTGGCCTTGTTGGATGCAACAGAATCACCATTCCTGTTTCGCAATCTGCCGGTGGAACATCCGACAACTGAAGCCCTCTTGAACTCTGCTTCGCAAGTCAAAGTCCTGAAGCGTTGGAAACGCGCAGGACTGGACCTCACGGTAAGTTTCGATGATTGGATGCAAACCAACTTTGAACACAAGCGTCGCAAAGAATTAAAACGTCTACGCGCCAGATTGTCAGAGCAGGGCAAACTTGAATCGATCTCGCTGCAAAAGCACGGCGACATCGCACCTTTCTTAAAAGCCTTTCTCAAACTGGAAGCCGAGGGCTGGAAAGGCAAGCGCGGCACCGCCATTGCCAATTCGCCTGAAATGGCACGCGGATTGGAAGCAGGTCTCGCCGCCATGCACAGGGCAGGGCGCCTGTTATTCTGGCAGATTAATTTAAACGATGAACCCATTGCCGCTCTCTTTGCTTTGACCGATGACAGCGAAGTCACATTGGGCAAAATCGCTTATGCCGAAAATTTCGCAAAATATTCTCCGGGCGTACTCATCATTCTCGACGCCACAGCCGAATTGTTAAACGGCGGCATCTTCACCAAGGCTGACAGCAACGCCATTCCCGGCCATCCCATGATTGACCGCATATGGCGTGACCGCATCGAATGTATTGATGTGTTGCTCGCAGGCCCCTCAACTCCAACCCCGGTGTTCCAACTCCTGGCAGCCTGGATTGTCACAAAAGCTGCAACCAAAACCCTCGTAAAGCGCGTGCTGGCACAAACCTTAGGACGGAAAATATCATGAGCATCATCACGCTTGATCCTGCAATTGCCAAGGCCAAATTCCTGAAACAGGCCTTCACGCTGCAACATCATTTGGTCGGCAATCCGCTCTTCACCTTGGCCCGATTGATTGAACTGGCAAAGTCTCTGCCGCGTGATCAGATTGAATATAATTCCGGCAAAGTGGCCGTGGGCGTGCGCCCGGAAGACGTGCCGCAAATTGATATGGCACCCGAAGACGTGATCAAATCCATCGAAACCGCCAATGCCTGGATGGTCATCAAACGCGCCGACAATGACCCCGCTTATAAAGCCGTGTTGGAACAATTCGTGCGCGAAGCAAACCTTGCTGCGGGCCGCTCAGCCAATGACTTTAGCGACGTTGAAGGTTTCATTTTTGTATCTTCAGCCAAAGCCACAACGCCATTCCACATGGATGCTGAAGAAAATATTTTGATCCAATTGCACGGCGATAAAGTCGTTCGCACCTTCGAAAACGCAGACCGTAAATTGATCAGCGAACAAGCCATGGAAATCTCGCCATCAAAGCACCGCAACCAACCCTATGAAGACTGGTTCGAAACCCGCGCAACGCTCCACACTTTAAAGCCGGGCGACGCCGTCCACATGCCCTACATGATCCCGCATTGGGTCTCGACAGGTAACAGCTATTCCATCTCCATGGCCATGACATGGAAGACCCCGGAAGTGCTCCGCATGAATAAAATCCGCTGGGTCAACGGTGCACTGCGCGACTATGGCTTTGCACCAACCCCGCCAAACGTCTCATCCATCAAAGACGCCGCCAAAGTCATCACCCACGACGCCATCCGCATGCTGATCGACCCCATCCGAAAATCCGAAGGCGCCAGAAAATTCCTCCGTGGACTGATTTATGGCAAAAAGGCAAACTACTACCTCGAGAAAAAACCCGGGCTGTAATCCCCTTCACCTCTCCCGTTTACGAGAGAGGACGCCACCAGAAGGGTGGCAGGTGTGTGGGGCTATTCAGAAAAATAACGAGCAACTCGTTTACGGCCGACTGACAGTCGGGTGCCTGGATCAAATCAGCACGTGGTATGTGACGAAGGTTACAGACTTCATTTGCATCATAGCGCAATCGGTCTCCAAGGGGCTTATATTTGGAGTGATACCGCAATGGAAAACCCTATTACATTTTGGAACGACGTTGCCTTGGAATGCAATCGTCTTGATCACACAGGAAAGATGGAGGCCCGCAACCAACGTGGTCCAACATTGTCTTCTCGTGCTCTCGCGATCGTTCACATAGCAATTCACGATGCCTATGTTCTGACCAAACGGGCGGTTAAGCCCGTATCGAACTTTGATGATCCATATCTTCCGGCGGCCATGTGGCCCGTCTACAATCAGCCCGTCACAGGTCAGCCCAAAACCGTCAGTGCTGCCGTCAGTGCCGCCGCTTCTGTCGCTTTGCTTACTTTATACCCTGCTCTGAAATCGCTGATCGAATCCAGATTTGCTGCCATTTGCGCCATTAATGGCGATGACGAACCGGGTCACCGGTTTGGCCAGGAACTCGCAAGCAAAGTCTTTGCATTGCGCCAGAATGATGGTTCCGACAATGACTCGCCAGCTTACATGGATTCAGCTGCCTTTGGTCGACATCGGGAAGACCCGCTAAATCGCGGTCAACCCTTCCTTGGTTCAAAATATGGCTTCGTACGCATGTTTGCGTGCAACAGTTGGCATAATTTGGATCCCGCTCCCGCCATAGGCTCACCAGCATATCTCAAAGATCATCGGGAAGTGCGCAACAAAGGTGTAACGCCGAGTGCGAACAACAACACGCGCACGGCCGAAGAAACCTTGCAAGGCATTTACTGGGCATATGATGGTGCCATGGAAATTGGCACACCTCCACGCCTTTACAATCAGGTTGTGCGCAAGGTGGCGCTCGCCAAAAACTTGGACATGGATGAATTGAACCGGCTTTTGCTGTTGTCCAACCTTGCAATGGCAGATGCAGGCATTCACGCTTGGTTTTACAAGTACCATTTTGACCTCTGGCGCCCGGTCGTCGGCATTCGTGAGCTGGACAACAGCATGGGACCGGCGTCAACCACTTCAGGCAGCGCATTGATTGCTGACTGTGATCCCTTCTGGCGTCCATTGGGCGCGCCCTTGACCAATATGAAAGACGCGCCTGTTCGAACGTTCACGCCACCCTTTCCAGCCTATCCGTCAGGCCACGCCACCTTTGGTGCTGCGGCTTTTCACGTCGCCCGGTTATTCCTGAAAAAGATCAATAAGGCGACGATCAAGGCTGACAAGACTGATGACATCGCCTTCGAATTTGTCTCTGATGAATTGAACGGGGTTGCCCTTGATCCAGACGATACAATCCGCACACGACATCTCAGGAAATTCGTTGGTCTGCATGACGCTATCTTCGAAAATTCCGTTAGCCGCATCTTTTTGGGCGTGCATTGGCGCTTTGATGGCACTTCGGCGCAAAGCGCAAAAGACGCGGTCTCTGCCACTGACAATATCGGCGGCGTTCCTTTGGGCATTGCAATTGCCGAAGACATTGTAGGCCAAGCCAACATTAATCCAAGCCCGCCAAGCGCCAAACCGCCAGCTTTCGAAACCACACCGGGTTAATCCAAAGTCGCTCATCCCGCCTCACCCGTCCCGAGTGGACGGGTGAGGGACGTACTACACTTGACCAGTCCCTTCTCCATCGCAGATGGAGAAGGTGGCGCGAAGCGACGGATGAGGTCCCTTTGGCAGCCACAAGTAAAAAATCAAAAGGGAAGCGTCTACTTTGTTACCACCCTCATACTACTTTTTTGCCACTACATCACTGTAGTCCGGTAATTTTCATTTGGATAAATACATCATCTTGTAGAACGACAGGAATGGGTGTAAAATGCTGCTGTTGTGTAATTACAGAGTGAGCTCTGGATTTTACAGCGCGTCTTCCCCGGGGGAAACTAAGCAATTGCTTTAGCTCGGAGGTATAAAATGAAAAACTTTAATCTTACTCGTTTTGTCGTTGCAGCATCATTGGCCTTTGCTTGTGCTGGCGTGGCAACAAGCCCCGCTTCTGCGCAAGAAACCAATACGGCTCAGATTGATGCTTTGCGAAAATCACTGGAAAAATACAAAGACTACAAAGTGGCAGTGCGTGATCTTTATTTGTCGACGGTTGCCTGTGTTCGTCTCACAGGCAAGAAAATACCAGGGCATGCAGAATATGCCAAAGGCGGGATGGGCGTCCATTTCCCCAATGTTACCTTGCGGGGACCACCCGACCCGATGAAACCAAATGTGTTGATCTATGAGCCCGATGGCAAAAACCTGCGGCTTGTCGCGGTTGAGTGGTTTGCACCACTCACGCCCGAGACGAAGGAGCGGCCTTCACTTTTTGGCCAGCCTTTTCTCGGTCCAATGGAAGGACATGAACCGCTGATCCCGAAAGACTTCGTGCACTACGATCTGCATGCCTGGCTGTTCAAAGACAACCCTCTCGGCATGTTTGCACCCACCAACCCCACTGTCACCTGCAAGGGCTATGACAAGGTTCTCGTCGAAGACAGCACCAAACTGATGCCCGGCCCATAGCCTTAGAAAGACATCGCGCGTCGTCATGGAAGGTTGGCGTGACTGTCCATGACGAAGCACCTCAAAGTGCTTTCGAAGTTTTGATGATGACAAATCACGGCTATACGGCAAGCCGAGACCCCTGTCGTTGTCCCGTAGACGGCGAAAGTTTAGTGAGGTGTCACCGAAATTCGCCACCGAAATTCGCGAGGTGTCACTGAAATTAGCACCACCACGCGATGTGCTGCGCTTCCTGATGGAACAACACAACCTGTCACAAACCGACATCGCCGATTGCGGAATTACGGTGACACCCCACTTTACTCACCTCACGCCTCAACACACGCGGCAATTCTTTTTGACTGCGGCGTTTGGCGATGCGGAAGACCCAAGCCTGGTGCGATGGCGGTATAGCTTGTGGCGGATTTTTCGATTGCGATGGCGTAACGCAGGGGCATGTATCAAATGTGTTGCAACAGGCTGGGATTGTCAAATGGTGGATGCGAGGCCGGGAGAAAGCTGCTGAATCTCGATTCTTGCCAAATTGGGGGATATGCACACATCATGGGCAGCAATTTCTCAATCGTTAAAGAACTCGATTTAATCGAACTTTACCGTCATCCCGGCAAAGGCCGGGACGAGGCTTGCGTCGCTTGAAGCTTCCCTAAAAGCCCTGTCCCGGCCTTCGCCGGGATGACGGTTTTAGAGGGATTATTGTGGTTATAACATGGTCTCGTGTGGTTGCCTCCCCACTCCCGTCGTTCCCCGCTTTGCGGATAGGGGCGAAAATTCTCAAAAATACCTCTTGACAATGTTCCTATTATGTTCCATGTATCCAAAGCCACTCCCACTCGGGAGTCCGGTGTACGGCGGTACAGTCGGGCGGGGGTGG
>JAYUQS010000156.1:0-3380 GCA_043756645.1 Hyphomicrobiales bacterium
CAGCAACGTCTCTGCATCGCGCGTGCCATTGCCGTGAACCCCGAAGTGATTTTAATGGATGAGCCATGTTCGGCTCTTGACCCCATTGCCTCCGCACGCATCGAGGAATTGATCAGCGAGATCAAAAAGAATTTCTGCATCATCATCGTAACTCATTCCATGCAGCAGGCGGCGCGTGTGTCTGATCTCACGGCATTCTTCCATCTCGGAACACTTGTCGAAGTGGGAGATACCGACGTGATTTTCACCTCGCCGCAAGACAAACGCACGCAAGATTACATTACTGGCCGCTTCGGCTGAGGAGACAGAATTCATGTCAGACCATATTGTAAAAGCCTACGACGACGATCTTGCGGCCTTGAAGTCAATGCTCTCCGAAATGGGCGGCTTAGCGGAAGAACAACTGGCCCGCAGCATTGATGCGTTGGTTCGCCGTGACACCAAACTTGCTGATCTTGTTGTGCAAGGCGACGAAAGAATTGATGCGCTTGAAATTGCAGTCGAAGAAAAAGCTGTGCTGACAATCGCAAAGCGCCAACCCATGGCCAAAGATCTCCGCAATATCATGGTGGCCATTCGCATTGCCTCTGACATCGAACGCATCGGTGATTTGGCCAAGAATATCGCAAAGCGTTCGCACGCGATTTACGACAACATTCCCCCACGTTTAACCAAAGGTTTGCAGCGTTTGGGCGATTTGTCACAAACGCAGGTGAAATTGATCTTGGATGCATTTGCAGCATCTGACGCTGAAAAAGCCATGGATGTCTGGCGTCACGATGAAGACATCGACGCACTTTACAATTCTATTTTCCGCGAACTTCTCACCTATATGATGGAAGACCCGCGCATGATCGGCGCCTGCACCCATCTTTTGTTTGCTGCTAAAAATATCGAACGCATCGGTGATCACGCCACCAACATCGCCGAGAATATTTACTACCTCGTCAATGGTGAGATGCTGAAAGAGCGGCGTCCGAAGAAGGACAAAACCTCAATTACCCCGTTTAATGCCGTGAACAACGATTGATCGCGGCATGAATGCGTCAATCCTCATTGTGGAGGACGAAGCCTCCATTCATCAATTGTTGGACTATAACTTAAAGTCGGAAGGATTTCGAACACGCGTGGTCGAAAACGGGGAAGACGTGCATAGCGCCATTCTGGACGAAATGCCTGATCTTATTCTCCTCGATTGGATGCTGCCTGGCTTATCAGGCATTGAAGTTTGCAGGCTCATCCGCGCGCGGCCTGAAACACAGTCCCTGCCGATCATCATGCTGACGGCCCGCGGCGAAGAATCTGAGCGTATTCGCGGTCTGGCAACCGGTGCCGATGACTATATCGTCAAGCCCTTCTCGGTGCCGGAAGTTATGGCACGGGTTCGGTCAATTTTACGCCGCGTGAAGCCATCAGCGGTTGCCGACATTCTTTTGCGCGGCGACATCAGTTTAGACCGCGCCAAAAAGCGGGTAACCCGCGCAGCGCGTGATATTTCGCTGTCGCCAACAGAGTTCCGTTTGCTGGAGTATCTCATGCAACAGCCCGGCCGCGTTTTCGGGCGCGCACAACTTCTGGACCGCGTTTGGGGCAATGACGCGGATGTTGATGAAAGAACAGTCGACGTCCACATCGGCCGCCTCCGCAAAAGCCTGTCACGGGGCAAGGAAACAGATCCAATCCGAACTGTCAGAACCAGCGGCTATGCCTTCGATGAAAGATTCGGGGTTTAGCTATCACTCGGTGTGAAATACGTGGCGGAAGGAGAGGGATTCGAACCCTCGTTACGCTTTCACGTAAACACGCGTTCCAGGCGTGCGCCTTCAACCACTCGGCCACCCTTCCGCAAACGTTGGGCGGGAATAACCGATTGTTCTGGAAGCTGCAAGCGTTCGGTCTTGTTTATTTTCCGCAGTCCTGAAACACTGTCCCCGGTGATTTGGGGAGAACGCGAAGAATTCATGACCCGCAAAGACGAAGACGACGATCTGCCAATGCCATCGGCCAGTTTGGCCAAGCTCGAACGCTTGGCGCGGCTGCTGCGCCAGGCCGGGCATGCAAGGGGCCTCAATCCCGTGCAGTGGGAAGCATTGCGCTATCTCGCCCGTTGTAATGCTCTGTCGCATTCACCCGGTGCCATGGCGCGCTATCTGGGCTCCACCAAAGGCACTGTATCACAAACCGTAAAAGCGCTGGCAGCAAAGGGCTTGGTCTTGAAGCAGGTGTCTGGCTTGGACCATCGCGGTGTCGCATTGTTTTTGTCGCAAACCGGCAAAGCACTTCTGGCTGAGGATGATAGTCTGGTTTTGCAAGCCGATATTGCCGAACTCTCAGATAAAACCCGCCGCCGCTTTGACCGTGCCCTTGAGGCACTTTTGGAGCAGGAACGCCTCAGGCAGGGCGAGCCCAGCTTTGGCACTTGTCTTGACTGCAAGTACTACCGGGAAGTCTCAACCGGACTTGCGGCCCATTGTATGAAGGTCAATGCCACCGTGTCAGATGCGGAAACGAACCTGATCTGTGTGGAGCATGTCGGGCGCTAAGCTTGCATTCCCCCACTAATTCTGCTTTATCCGCTTTACTTCCACTGAAAAGTTGAGGTTTCCAACCGTCTGGCCAGTAAAGGGCTGCCATGGCGGTTGAGGGAATGTTGCGGAAAAGTTGCAAGACTTTTCCGATCACAACATAACCCATTCATCACGTAACGTTCTGAAAGGACTGAACAAAATGCCCAAGATGAAGACAAAGTCGGCCGCCAAAAAGCGGTTCCGCTTCACGGCCTCTGGCCTCGTGAAAGCTGGTGGTGCGGGAAAGCGCCACGGCATGATCAAGCGTTCCAACAAGCAAATCCGCAATCAGCGCGGCACGATGATTTTGGCCCCCGGCGATGCTGGTCTGGTCAAGATTCACATGCCCTACGCTGGCAAATAAGGAGGCTTGAAACATGCCACGTTCAAAAGGCGGCGTCGTCGCTCGCCGTTCCCACAAAAAGATTATTGCCCGCGCCAAGGGTTATTTTTCACGCCGTAAAAACATTTTCCGCGTTGCCGTACAGGCCGTGGAAAAGGCGGAACAATATGCCTATCGTGATCGCCGCACCAAGAAGCGCAACTTCCGCGCCCTGTGGATTCAGCGCATCAACGCCGGCACCCGCGAACTCGGAATGACCTATGGTCGATTTATCAACGGCCTCAACAGGGCCGGCATTGAAGTGGACCGCAAGGTTCTCTCCGATATCGCGATTCATGATCCGGTTGCGTTCAAGGCAATTGTAGAGAAGGCGAAAGCCGCTCTCGCCTAAACTAACTTTAGCATTTCATGATCGGGCCTTGAGGGGGAGTGCAAACTCCGATACTCAGGGCCTTTATTTTTTGATGGTG
>JAYUQS010000157.1:0-9324 GCA_043756645.1 Hyphomicrobiales bacterium
GTTCGAGGGCGACACGCGTGCGCCGCGGAACACTTGTGTCACACGTGTCGTGCATGTGGTCTGCGAAAAAACCCGTTTCGCGTGGGGAAACCTGACGCACTACCATAGCGACGTTAAATCTACGTCGCATACCGCGAAGGGTTTCCCCAAGCGCCCTCAATCCCGAGGTTTTTGGGATCGAAGCCGACGATCCGGCTTCTGTGAGGCACAGTCATGTCTTGATCCACAATTACGTCGGCCACCCCAAAGCCGCAACGCCGGCAACAACCATCACAATGCCAAGCCATTGCAACGCCGTAACGCGCTCTTTCAAAATCAGCATCGCAAGTACGACAGACAAAGCACCATAACTTGAAATGGCCATAGCGCCCAATTCGCGGTTGGGAAAATGTGCGGCGGCATTGATGGCCGTCACTGCCGCCACATCGCACGCCGCCATCGTAAACACGGAAATCAAAGCACCACGTGACATCTCAAGCTTTTGCGTGCGCTCTCGCAACACAGCAAAATACATCAGCGCCGCAGCGGGAAAACGCGACAGAAAAGTGACCTCATATTCGCCCAGTCCATGCGTGGCCGCTTGCCCCATAATGATGACCGCGGCAAATGCCAGTGAAGCAACAACTGCACTTGCAATCACCAGCGGCATGCGTCCTTGTGCAACGCTATCACTGCCGCCATCCTCATGGCCATTGCGGCCAACAATGATGACCCCCATCAACACCAACCCAACGCCACTCCACTGCAATTGGTTTGGTGAAAGTCCATTGAAAAGGCCCCAGATCACCACAAGTGCCGGGTAACCCGCCGTCAAAGGTCCAACGATTGAAACAGGTGCCAGACTAAACGCCGTCAACAACCCACCCAAAGCAAAAGCGTAAACAATGCCCATGGCCAACGCCACGCCGATTGAAAATGTGTCAGCCGTCCAAATTTGTCCACGCCACAAAACCGGCACTAAAAGCAAGAGCGCACCCGCCAACAAAATCCACATCGACATGCGAAAAGGGCCGGTGGCAGCTGCAAAGCGACGCGCCAGAAGATCGTGAACACTCCAACAGAAAGCGGCAATCAGGCCCAGTAAAACAGAGATCATATTATTTGATATCACAAGGCCAGCAGAAGGCGATGACGTTTTTAGCCAAACGATGGCGTTTGAATGATAAGATCAAACAAGTATCGTGTTAACGTCGAGACATGTTTCTCTCGGTATTTGATCTTTATAAAATCGGCATCGGCCCCTCAAGCTCTCACACCGTGGGGCCCATGGTGGCGGCGCAACGCTTCTTGGCTTCTTTGACACAAACCACGGGCCGCATTCGTGTCAGCTTGCATGGTTCTCTGGCCTTTACCGGCAAAGGTCATGGCACCGACCGCGCGGTGGTTTTGGGTCTCGCTGGTGAAACGCCGCATGCGATTGATCCTCTCAAGATTGAAGCAATTGTCGAAGATATGGCCGCCAAAATGAAATCCGGTAATTTTGATTTTGATCCCGCCCTTGATGTGACGTTTGATTTTGGACCATCTCTGAAAGGCCATGCCAATGGCATGATATTCAAGCTGGAGCAGGATGGCGTCACCGTCAAAGAGCAAGTGTTTTATTCCATTGGCGGCGGCTTTGTGCAAACTGCGGAAGAGCGCCAAACATCACTGCAGAAATCTGCCGATGCTGAAGTATTGAAAGTGCCATATCCGTTTCGCAACGCGATTGAGATGTTGGCGATGGGGCAGGCATCTGGCTGTTCAATCGTTGACATGAAACGCGCCAATGAGGAAGTTGCGCATGGCGAAAAGCTTGACGCGAAACTTGATCACGTGTGGCAAGTCATGCATGATTGCATGCAGCTGGGCTTATCCAAGCAAGGCATTCTTCCCGGTGGACTCAAAGTAAAACGCCGTGCCGCTGATGTCTTGCAAAAACTCAAAGACGAAGTCGGTTCAAATTCCATCCAGCCGCACCGCATCATGGATTTTCTTTCGGTTTATGCCATGGCAGTGAATGAAGAAAATGCCGCTGGCGGCAAAGTTGTAACGGCCCCTACAAATGGTGCAGCCGGTGTCGTGCCTGCCGTTATCCGCTATTACCTCGACCATTGCATCAATGCCAACCAGCAGGGCGTTCGCAATTTCCTGCTGGCCTCAGCGGCCATTGGCGGGATTATCAAACACAATGCGTCAATCTCAGGGGCTGAAGTGGGTTGCCAAGGCGAGGTCGGCTCAGCTTCCGCCATGGCGGCAGCGGGATTATGTGCGGCTTTAGGCGGCAGCAATGAGCAGATCGAAAACGCGGCCGAAATCGCCCTCGAACATCACCTCGGCATGACCTGCGATCCTGTCGGCGGATTGGTGCAAGTGCCCTGCATCGAGCGAAACGCTTTTGGCGCGGTAAAAGCCGTTACAGCCGCGTCATTGGCCCTGCGCGGTGACGGAACACATCTGGTGCCGTTGGATACCTGTATCGAGACCATGCGGCAGACCGGTATGGACATGAGCGAACGCTACAAAGAAACCTCCACCGGAGGTCTCGCAGTGAACGTTGTGGAGTGTTGAGAAGATCAAGAAATCTTCTCGAATTTCCCACCCTTGCCCGACTTAAACAATGCATCAATAATCCGCATATTCGTAATGGCGTCTTCAACACCCCAGATCGGCTTTTCCTTTTTTCGGATCACACGCGAGAAACTTTCAGCTTGTAATTGATATTGGTCTGACACCGGGAAGGAATGCCATGTGCCCTCATTCATGTTCATGCCCTGCACAAACAAGCGGTTGGGTTTGTCTGGTGGAGCATTGAACGGAATTTCGATTTCAATGCGGCCCTTGGTGCCCATGATATGCACACGTTGATAGGGCGCAAGTTGTGTTGATATCGTGAAGGTTAAATGCCGCCCCTTGGTAAATTCCAAAATTGCACCGGCCAAGCGGTCGGTTTTGAACTTGGGATCATAGTCAACAGTGGCAGCGCCCCGGATCGGGTCTTCGCCAAAAATGAACCGTGAGATGGTGATCGGATAACACCCGATATCAAGCATGCCCCCGCCGCCAATATCAGCCATGTTGCGAACGTTATTTGGATCATTGTTGAAGTAGGAGAACATCACCTGAATGGCGCGGACTTCACCAATTTCACCTTTTTCAATGCGCGCCCTTGCATCAATCCACTGCAAAGCATGACGGACCATGAAGGCTTCAGCAATGTGCACCGTTTCCGGAACATTGCGCAAAGCCAATGCGCCTTTTGCGGTGATCGACATCGGCTTTTCGCAGAGCACATGTTTGCCAGCCCGCGCTGCAGCCAGTGTCAACCTCACGTGGAGATGATTGGGCAATGGATTGTAGATCGCTTCGATCTCAGGATCCTCAAGCATTTCTTCATAGGAGCCATAGGCCTTTTCAATACCAAGCGTCTTGGCAGCGGCCTTGGCGCGGCGTAACTCGCGCGAAGCAATGCCCACCACCTCAAGCTCCTTGCTTTTCAGCATGCCGGGAATAACTTTTTTCATGCCGATATCGGCGGTGGACAGAATGCCCCATTTCACAGGTTTCATATCTCAGCTTTTCCTTGGGTTTAGTTTGCTTTGACAAAGTGTTTAGACGTGTCGCCAGCTGAATGCAAAGCGCCGCTGAATTGATCTGGACGATTCCCATTCCCCTTGACCTAGAAAGCCTGCCCGTGGCTTACTGTTAGCCAGATGAATCCGGGAGCGAACCCGTATCATGCAACAATTAGCAGGGAACACAAATCATGTCTTTTATCCGTAAATTATTGGTGGCGGGCGCAAGCTTCGTCGCCTTCTCAACTGTCGCCCAAGCTGCAGACGCTGAAAGCTGCAAGTCCGTGCGCTTTGCCGATGTAGGCTGGACTGAAATCCAAGTGATTTCGGAGATCGCTTCCAGCATGTTCACGTCAATGGGTTACTCCGGCGAAGTGAAAACACTGTCCGTGCCCATCACCTTTGCCTCGCTCAAGAGCAAAGACGTGGATGTATTCTTCGGCAACTGGATGCCATCACAAACGGCAGACATTCAAGCCTATCTTGATGACAAGTCAATTGAGCAATTGGCAGTGAATTTGGAGGGAGCGGGTTACGGCATGGTCGTTCCACAATATGTGGCCGATGCAGGCGTCAAGTCACTGGCCGATCTTGCGGCCAACAAAGACAAGTTCGCCGGCAAAATGTTTGGTATTGAATCCGGCAATGATGGCAACCGTATCATGCAAGGCTTCATTGACGATGCCAAAAACAACATGGGTGGCTGGACTGTGGTTGAGAGCTCTGAAGCTGGCATGCTGACCGAAGCTGAAAAGGCGATCAAGAACAATGAGTGGATCGTCTTCCTCGGCTGGACGCCACACCCTGTCATGGGCGATATGAAGCTGCATTATCTCGCTGGCGTTGAAGCTGCCGGCTTCGGCTCAGCAACGGTGTACACGAACACTCGCGCCGGCTGGGCGGCTGAATGTCCAAACGCCGCCAAACTCGTATCAAACATGAAGTTCACCCTGCCCATGGTCGGCGGCTCCATCATGGCCCCTGTGTTGAAAGACGGCAAAGATCCCAAAGCTGTTGCTGCTGATTGGATCAAAGGCAATGCCGACACAGTTTCAGCCTGGCTTGACGGTGTGACCACCATTGACGGTGGCGATGCCAAGGCCGCCGTATTGAAGTAACATCTACGGGGCGCCGGATACCATCTGGCGCCCCTATTCTGTCTGCGGTGAGGAAAAGCGCTTGCAATGAACGATCCCATTTCGGAATTTATCAGTCTTTGGAAAATCCCCGTTGGGCAATGGGGCAAGTCCACTATTCTTTTCATCACAGATAATTTCGAATGGTTCTTCGACGGACTGAAAGTTATCCTCAACGCCATCGTTGAATGGTCCACCTGGGGTCTGCTGCAAGCGCCCCCGGTTGTACTTGCCCTGTTCATTGCAGGATTTGTTTATTACGCGAAAAAATCCAAATTTTTGACTATGGGTGTTTTGCTTGGGTTGTTGTTTATCATCAACCAGGGACTGTGGAAGGAAACCGTGCAGACTTTGGTGTTGGTCGTTTATGCCACGGCACTATCGATGGCCCTGGGTGTTCCACTGGGTATTTGGGCTGCCCACAAACCCCGGGTTTGGAAAACAGTACAACCCATCCTCGACCTCATGCAGACGATGCCAACCTTCGTGTACCTGATTCCGATTTTGATTTTGTTCGGCCTTGGCGCGGCACCAGCTTTAATTGTGACAGTCATATTTGCCATGCCAGCGCCCGTGCGCATGACTTATCTTGGGCTGACGTCAATACCCAAACCGATGTTGGAAGCGGGCCAGAGTTTCGGTGCCACAAAGCGGCAATTGCTGTGGAAGGTGGAATTACCGGCAGCTCTTCCGTCGATCATGGCGGGGCTGACGCAGTGCATCATGTTGTCATTGTCGATGGTTGTGATCGCAACGCTTATCGGTGCGCCCTCACTCGGCAATCCTGTCAACCGTGCTTTGAATAACCGCAACATTCCGTTGGGCATTGAAGCAGGCCTGGCCATTGTTATTCTTGCCATCATTCTCGATCGTGTTCTTGCAACTCGTCTGGGAACACAGAAATGACGACAGCAGTTCATTTCAAAAACGTTGATATTTTGTTTGGTGAGAAACTGGATGCTGCTCTTGCTTTGCTTGACGGCGGTGCCACACGCAGTGAAATTCTGGAGAAGACCGGTACTGTGCTGGGCTGTGCCAATGCCAGCCTGACAGTGCGCGAAGGTGAAATCAGCGTGTTGATGGGGCTTTCAGGTTCCGGCAAATCTACCTTGTTGCGCGGCGTCAATGGTTTGAATCATGTCACTCGCGGATCAATCGACGTGCGTGATGGTGATCGCATGGTCGACGTTGTCTCATGTGATGAAGCTGCTCTTCGGCACATCCGGCAAAAATCCGTGGCCATGGTGTTCCAGCAATTTGCGCTACTGCCGTGGCGGACCGTGGAAGAGAATGTGGGCTTCGGCTTGGAGCTTTCGGGCGTGCCTGACGAAGAGCGAAAGTCCCGCGTTGAAAAGCAGCTGGAGCTTGTGGGGCTGTCGCAATGGAAAAACAAATACGCTCATGAACTCTCGGGCGGCATGCAGCAGCGTGTGGGCCTCGCCCGTGCCTTTGCAACGGAAGCACCCATTCTGTTGATGGATGAACCGTTTTCAGCCCTTGACCCCTTGATCCGTACCAAGCTGCAGGACGAGCTATTGGACCTGCAAAAGCGGTTAAAGAAAACCATTATCTTCGTCAGTCACGATTTGGAAGAGGCATTGAAGATCGGCAACACCATCACCATCATGGAATCTGGCCGCATTGTGCAATCAGGCCGTCCTGAAGACATCGTGCTGCGCCCTGCCAATGACTATGTGCGCGAGTTCATTGCCAATGTGAACCCATTGTCTGTGCTCACGGCGTGGAACGTGATGCGCGGTAAAAGTGAGTTGTTGAAAGATACCGGAGGCTGGATTTGGTTGGACCGACGCAAGACCACACGCTTTAAACTTGATCGCAACAACAAGTTCACATCGGTTGAACGCGATGGCGCGGCAGCGACCTGGATTTCCTGCGCCGACGCCGACAAGTCTTTTGATCCAAAATCACGCCCGGTGTTTTGGGCCACCCCCGGCACGTCACTGAAAACTGTCATGCTGGCCATGCACAAGTCAGAAACAACACCGGTTGCCTTGTGCAATGATGACGGCACTTTTGCTGGAGCGATTGGCGTGAAAGATGTATTGCAGGCGGTGTTGAAGCGGTCAGAGTAGAAAGCTCTGACCCGCCCCTAGTTTTGGCAAACCCAAATGTGCAGCAATCGATTGCCCGATGTCTGAAAAACTCTTGCGCCATCCAACACTTCCACCACCCATCCCGAATATCATGATCGGAATTTGCTCACGCGTGTGTTCTGTGCCCTTCCAAGTCGGGTCATTGCCGTGGTCAGCAGTGAGGATGAGAAGATCTCCGGTTTTGATCTGTGCAAAAACCCGGGGCAATTCCGCATCGAAGGCTTCCAGTAATCTGCCATAGCCCATGGGGTCGCGGCGGTGACCATGGAGTGTGTCGAAATCAACGAAATTGGTCATCAGAAAGCCGCCGTCTTTCAGTGTTGGCATCAGTGAAATCACCTTCTCCATCATCGCCGCATTGCCAGCCACTTTGACTTCGTTACCGGTCCCTACATGGCCATAGATATCGCCAATTTTGCCAACTGAGATCACATCGCGCCCCGAATCTGACGCGATCTGCAACAGGGTGGGTGAGGGTGGAGTTATGGCATAGTCTTTGCGGTTTCCCGTGCGTTCGTAAGTTTGAGCGCTGGCGCCTAAAAACGATCGCGCAATCACACGGCCCACTTTAAGGTCATAGGTGAGTGCGCGGGCGATTTTGCAAACATCATATAAGCGCTGCAATCCAAAATGCGTTTCATGGGCGGCGATTTGAATGACGCTGTCTGCCGAGGTGTAAATGATGGGTTTGCCGGTGCGCACATGCTCATCACCAAAATCCTTGATGACTTGCGTGCCCGACGCGTGCGTGCCGCAGAGCAGGCCTGGAAGTTTGGCGCGCGAGATGATGTCGTCGAGCAGACCTTGGGGAAAGGACTGAGCAGTGTCAGGGTAGTAATGCCATGCAAATGGCACGGGAACCCCGGCAATTTCCCAATGTCCCGTAATGGTATCCTTGCCTTGTGATAGCTCTTGTGCATGGCCCCACTTTCCAATCAAGTTTGCGTCGGGAAATGGATCGCGCCCGCCCGCAGCCTTGGCAGCAAGGCCCAGACCAAGCGAAGCCATATGCGGCAAGTGCAATTGCATTCGGTCTGCAATATGTAAAAATGTATTGGCACCTTCATCGCCAAAAGCCGCAGCATCAGGCGCATGGCCGATGCCAAAGCTATCGAGAATGAAGAGGAAGGCGCGGGGCACTAATCCCCCAGTGCCGTCACTCCGGCAGAAGCCGGAGTCTGGTTACCACGAGATTTCGGCTTCCGCCGGAATGACGGGAAAATGGGAATCATGCTGTAATCCGTTCGATGATGTTAGGGCCGAACTCACCTTGCTCCCCAACGCTGTAAGCCGCCTTAACAATGGCAGCGGCTTTTTCGAAATCACTTTCCGATTGTGCATGGACCATGCAAAGCGGCGTTTCAAAATCCGCGCGAAAGCCCTTGCCCAATAAATTATCGAGACCAACGGCGTGGTCGATGCTGTCGGACGCCACCCGCCGTCCGCCCCCTAATTCAATCACGGCCAGGCCTAAACTGCGTGTCGTGATGGCAGACACTGTGCCTTCATCATCAGCATAAATCGGCTTGATGATGGGCGCAGGTTTCAAATGCTGGTTATATGTCGAGAGAAAATTGCGCGGACCGCCTAAGCCCGCTACCATGCGCTCAAAATGTTCTGCGGCTTTGCCCGATGATAATGTTGTCTCCAGCATGTTGCGGGCAAGCACGAGATCATCAGCACGTCCGGCACTCACCAACAATTCAGCGCCAAGCGCCAAAGTAATATCACTCACCCGGGAATTGATGCGGCGGTTCAACAGAAAATCTGCAGCATGGCCAACTTCAAGTGCGTTACCAGCAACCGGTGCCAAGGGCTCATCCATATCGGTAATGAGGGCCGTGGTTTTAAGCCCTGCGCCATTGGCAACAGCAACCAGTGATGTGGCAAGTGCGCGCGCCTCTTCCACCGTCGCCATAAAAGCACCGGAACCACATTTCACATCCAGCACCAAATGCTCAAGACCTGCAGCAAGTTTTTTGGAAAGAATTGATGCTGTGATCAGTGGCACACTTTCCACCGTCGCCGTCACATCGCGAATGCCGTAGAGGCGTTTATCAGCGGGAGCAAGATCAGCCGTTTGGCCAATGATGCAGCAGCCCGCTTCCTTTGTGACTTTGCGGAAGAGTGCGAGATCAGGCTGGGTTTGATAGCCGGGAATCGAATCCAACTTGTCCAGTGTGCCGCCGGTGTGGCCAAGGCCACGGCCCGATATCATAGGCACATAAAGCCCGCAGGCCGCCAACATAGGGGCGAGATACAACGACACGTTATCGCCGATGCCACCTGACGAATGTTTGTCAACCACGGGTCCCGGTAAATCCCATGTGAGCACCATGCCGGAATCGCGCATGGCCAGCGTCAGGCCCACCGCTTCTTCCCGCGTCATGCCTTTGAAAAACACTGCCATGGCAAAGGCTGCAACCTGACCCTCTGATACGGCACCCGACGTGAGGCCCGCGATAAAGTCTTTCACCTGTTCGGTTGAAAGCGCTGCGCCATCGCGCTTGCGGCGGATAA
>JAYUQS010000158.1:0-9322 GCA_043756645.1 Hyphomicrobiales bacterium
AAGTAAAGTCCGAGGAACAAAAGCTTGCCGGTCACATGCGGGTCGTCAGCCGAAACAAACTGCGGCAGGAAGGTGATGAAAAACAGCACCACTTTCGGATTGGTCAGATTGATGCTGATGCCCAGTATAAAACTGCTCATGACCGATGAGGCAGACTTTTCTCCCGGTGTTACATTCAGCGAAGAACCATTGCGGATCGCATCAATCGCCAGCCAGAGCAAATACAAAGCGCCGACAATCTTCAACACAAAAAACCCGGTTTGCGACGCGGCAATGAGCGCCGAGACACCAAAAGCCGCCAGCAACGTGTGAACCACACAGCCCACATTGGTGCCGACCATCGAGGCCACACCCGCCGCACGGCCAGAACCAATGGTGCGTGACAGCCACAAGCTCATATCTGGCCCCGGCGTGATGAACAGCAGCAGCGAGGCAATCGTAAAAGCCAGTAACGTGGTCGAGTCGGGAACAAATGTCATGAATCTCATTTAACCCTTACGTCACTCCGGCGAAAGCATGAGTCTTTGAAATCCAAAAGATTCCGGCTTGCACTGGAATGACGGCAAAAGGTCTTGCGAATCTCTCGCAAAAAGCTTCATTCTGTTCCAACGGCAACAGTGAATTGCGTTTGGGTTTGATCTCAACAGGATGTTTTATCCGGATGAACAAAAGCGAACTGATTGCCAAGGTAGCCACCGATACGCGGCTGACGCGCGGTGAAGCGGAAGAAGTGGTCGATTCGACCATCGAAAACATCGTCAAAGCTTTGATAGACGGGGACGATGTGCGTCTGATGGGCTTTGGCGTTTTCGCCGTTACGCGCCGCGAAGCCGGCAAGGCCCGCAATCCGAAAACCGGAAAAATCATAAAGATGCCCGCGTCCAACAGGCCGCGATTCAAACCCGGAAAACTATTGAAGGAGGCCGTCAACAGCTAGGCGACACTGAAAGAGTACCAAAAAACATCAGCCCTGCACGCCCTCAGAAATCGTGTGGGGCGTTTTTTTGACAGTGTGGGGTGTGTGGTCCCTCACCCCCGCTTTGCGGACCCTCTCCCGTCAGAGGACGGGCGAGGGCGATAAATCTAAAAGGCCTTCGCCCGCGTCTTCGCGCGGGAGAAGGTGGCCGAAGGCCGGATGAGGGACCTAAAGCGAGACTTCAAATTTGAGGGGGGAATGGTGGGCGATGAGAGACTCGAACTCCCGACATCTTCGGTGTAAACGAAGCGCTCTACCAACTGAGCTAATCGCCCATTCCGAGGCGGTGCATAGCGGCCTGCCACGCGAATGGCAAGCCGGAAATTACAAGTTTATGCAGGCTCCGCGATAGCTGTTATGTCTTCGCCTTCGATGGCGCTTTCAAAAATGCGGAGGCGCTTGAAAATCGAAATCAATTCGACAATTGTTGACCATGAGTTGACCAAATATTGCATTGAATCCTTCACTTGACCAAAGGCATTCAGGATCTGATTCATGGCACCCAAGGTGATTTTGCCTGCCACAATGGTGGGGGCCAAAATAATGTATGGAAATATGTTATCGGTTTGCAGGTAAACAATACGCCCGACGTTGAAGTAAGTGTAATTCCAATACAGCTTAAAGTAATTCTTGCGAACCGCTGTGAACAATTCACTCAATGTTGGCGGAGTGGCACGGTCGGCGTTGTCTTCGCCATAGACCAGTTCCTTCCGGAAAGCGGCTTCGACTCTTTGATTTTTGAATTCAAGGCCAGGCAGGCGGATGCCAATAAGAGCCAGCAAACCTGTGCCCAACAGCGACCACACCAAAGCCACGATCACGAGGGCGTATGGAATATTGCCAATTATAGGAATGTCAGTCACGTCCTTAGAAAGACGCAGCAAAACAGGCAAGAAGGCGATGAGAGTCATGACTGAGTCAATCAAGCTCTTGCCCAACCCCTCCATGGTTGATGCAAATCGCATCGTATCTTCTTGCACACGCTGGGCAGCACCTTCAACGGCCCGCAACTTAGACCAGTTCGCAGTGTAATAGTCATTCATCGCGGTGCGCCAGCGGAAGACGTAGTGGCTGACAAAGAAGCGCGTCAGCACCCCAACGATCACAGCCACGAGCGCAATACCCATGAAAGTGAGCAATTCAGTGAAAAATTCCGTCAGTGTAACAGGGCGTGTTTTACCCAATGCAGCTTGGATCAAGTCATAGAACGGGCCATACCAATCATTTATCGCAACGCTGACCTGCACTTGAAAGTAGGTTGTAAAAATTATCAGTGCAGTGCCGAGCACCGACCAAAAATACCATTTGGTTGGCCCCAGTTTCGACCAGGCAGCTGCGAAAATTGCGGTGATTGCCGTAAAATAAATGTAGAACCACAAAAACGGTTTAGTCAAAAAAGTTGAGACGCCAATAATAGGCTTTGTATCTGCTGCCGGGTTTTCAAGGCCAATGAATTGCCCCCAGTCCTTCGCTGCAAAAAACCACAAAAGAACAGTAAATATTGACCATATCAACGCCGACCAAAAGAACGGTTTCGGATTCGGGAAAAACGATTTGAACATCGGCGTTGCTTTCTGGTCGGGAGACCTTATTGAGTCGACTGGACATTAATCCGGCCTTGTGGCCGCAAGCAACTGACAAGATTGTGGGATAAACGTGAAGCTGCCGGGTGAATTGGATGCTGCGATAGCGGCTTGGATGCAGGCGCATGGTCGGGGTGGCCTCTCAACTTCCGTTCAAAAGCTGAGCGATGCCTACCGCAAGGGCAATACGTCCGCCCATGTCGACCTTGCGGCTTATGTCGCCACGCGGCTGCCCGCGACTTTCAAAGCCAATCAAGCGGTACATGAAGCCTTGGAAAAAACCTTGGCTGATTTTGCCCCGCGAACACTGTTGGATATAGGGGCAGGGCCGGGTGTGGCCAGTTGGGCGGCACTTGAAGCTTGGCCGACGATTGAGAAAATCACCCACTGCGAACAGGATAAAAATTTTGCCGGTTTGGCGGCGATTTTAAACACTGGAAGCGCTTTGCCCGCATTGTCGGGCGCGGAAATCATTCTGAAGTCTGAAGCCACTTTACCTGAAGACGTGATGGCTGATGTGGTCGTTGCTTCTTATATGTTGGCGGAATTGCCTCTGGAACAGATGCCGCAAGCGGCGGCGCGATTATGGGCGCGGGCGCAACAGGTGTTGGTGTTGATTGAACCAGGAACCCCGCAAGGTTTTGCGCGGTTGCGGGCGATACGGCAAAAATTATTGGGGCAGGGCGCTTTTGTTTTGGCCCCATGTACCCACCAAAATTCTTGCCCGATGACGGCCACGGATTGGTGCCACTTCAAAACCCGGGTACAGCGCTCGCGGGAACATATGCACGCCAAGGGTGGCACGGTGCCGTTTGAGGATGAATCTTTCTCATATTTAATTCTATCCCGCCAGCAAACAACACAAGCCGGAGCGCGCATTGTATCGCCGCCCATTCTGTCAAAACCGGGTATTGCCTTGAGGCTGTGTGATTCAACGGGCCTGCGCAATGAAGTGGTTGCCAGCCGCGATAAGCCCACCTACAAACGCGCCAAGAAAAAAAACTGGGGCGATATGTGGGAGTGAAATGTCGTGAACCTTGAAACTGTGCAAGCGCAGGTTTTTGAACTGCTCGACGTTCTGAAAAGCTGGCTGGCAAGCCCGCAATTTTATGCGCAAGTGATCGCCGTCGTGGGGCTGTGGCTGATTGCAAAACTTGCAACGCGGCAGATTTTGGCTCGCGTTTCGCTTCTGCGTGAAGAGCCGACAGAAGGGCGCCTGTTGCGCTATCAGCGGCTTTTATATTCCTGCCGGAATTTACTGGAGCCTTTGTTGTTTGTGGGCCTATTGGCCGGTGCAGCAGCAGGGGCTGATGCAGCCTTGGGCGCAAGCTGGCTCATCCGCATCGCACAAAGCTTGGCATTGGTGCGGCTGTTGCATGCGCTCATCATGCGCTTCCTCACAAATCCGGTGATCAATTCTGCGGCCCGTTGGATTGGTCTTCCGATTGCTGCGATTTATGCTTTGGGTTTTTTCGACCAGTTCATCGCCGCGCTGGATAGCATTGCGTTTTCGTCGGGCAACATTCGCATCTCGTTGTTGGCACTGTCGAAGGCTGCGGTGTTTGGCGGTATTTTATTCTGGCTAGGGCGCACGTCGTCCAATGCCGGACAGAAAGTCATCCGCGACCAGAACTCGGTGGATATGCAAACCCGCGAATTGGCGGCCAAGGCGCTGGAGCTTTTTGTTTTTGCAATTGTCGTTTTGCTGCTGCTGAATATTCTCGGCCTCGATCTCACAACTTTGGCTGTGTTCGGCGGCGCAGTGGGCGTCGGGCTTGGTTTTGGTTTGCAGCAAATCGCCTCGAACTTCATCTCCGGCATTATCATTCTGCTCGAACGGTCGTTGAAAGTTGGCGACTACATTGAGCTCGAAGATGGCCGCACCGGCATTTTGCGCGAACTCAACATGCGGTCTACAACGCTTGAAACGTTTGACGGCAAAGAAATCATGGTGCCGAATGAAAAGTTCATCACCACACGTTTCGTCAATTGGACCAGAGCCGACCCGCGCCAACGCTATGAAGTGCCGTTTGTTGTGTCCTATGATACCGACCTTCATAAAGTTCCGCCACTCATCGAGAAAGCCATCACCTCACACCCGACGGTTTTGCAAGAGCCGGAAAAAGTCAGCTGCGAGATTAAAAAATTCGGTGATTTTGGCGTGCATTTTGCTGTTAAGTTTTGGGTCAACGGCATTGATGATGGGCCAAACAACTTTACCTCTGATGTGCATTTTCTGGTGTGGGATGCCTTGCAAAAAGGCAAAATCAAACTGGCAACACCGCAACATCAAGTCTCGATTGTTGCAGGCGAATTTGCATTGGGAAAAGCGAAATGAGAAAACTCATTTCATCAGGTTCAAAGTTCGAAAAAGAAATCGGTTACTCCCGCGCCGTGGTGCAGGGGCCTTGGTGCTTTGTGGCGGGAACAACAGGCTTTGACTATGCGGCCATGACAATTTCAGACGATGTTGCGGAACAGGCCGAGCAGACAATGCTGAATATTGACGCGGCGTTGAAACAGGCGGGCTTTGAAATGGCTGATGTGGTGCGTGTGCATTATTTGTTACCAAAGGCGTCGGATTTCGAAGCCACCTGGCCAGTCTTGCAAAAATGGTTCGGCAACGTGCGCCCGGCGGCAACCATGTTTGAAGCGGGCTTGGCTGATGCGCGAATGAAAATTGAGATCGAGGTTACGGCGCTGAAGGGGTAAAACAAAAGGCCCCCTCAGCCCTTCGGGCAGCTCCCCCAGCGAAGCTGAGGGAGCGCGGCAATGAGCCTACGCTCCGATTTTGATCACGCTCCCTCAGCCTCGTCGGGGGAGCGCGGCAACGAGCCTATGCTCCGATTCTGATCACGCTCCCTCAGCTTCGTCGGGGAAGCGCGGCAACGAGTCTACGCTCCGATTTTGATCACGCTCCCTCAGCTTCGCTGGGGGAGCTGTCGCGAAGCGACTGAGGGGGCCTCTTGTTGAAGCGACTTGGCAATTTTTCTAAAAGCATAATCAACCCATCAAGTACACCAGCCATATTCTCGTAGACGTCCGCATTATCGACTCGGAATACGCTGAAACCTTTTGATTCAAGAAAGACTGTTCTTCGATGATCGTAGATTACTTCATGAGGCTCACTATGCGTGGCACCGTCAACTTCAACGACCAACATTTTTTCTCTACATAAAAAGTCGACGGTGTAAGGTCCAAGGCTCACCTGCCGGTTAAAGCGGAACCCCACGAGTGATCGCTTACGAAGATATCCCCATAACTTGGCTTCTGCGTTGGTTTGATGTGTCCTCAAATTTCGAGCGAATATTTGTTTGTGTTGCCGTGCCATATCGTCCTCCTCCGCATAAGACGCAAAAAGACGACAATTCCGTCGCGAGAGTTTCCTCAGAGGTGTGGCCTCACCCGCCAACCAAAAAAGGCGGATACGTTGCCGCATCCGCCCTTCTAGTTTCTTCAGTGACGCGTCGACCGAAACCGGCCATTCGCAGTTCACCCTCCCCAGACCTGGGTCACATACCCTGTGTACACGTGGTCTTGTTGTTCTTGGAACGGGACGCTGCCGGAATTTTTGGCAATTGCCAAGTTAAAAATGACGGAATTGTGACTTTAAAAGCATTTCTCTCAAGGGTTGAATCGTGCTTCGCTTGAGTTCACGCTGTAAATCCTTAAAAGGGCCGAACTTATTTTGCATTCAGGGATTCTCATGCGCCTTTCCCAATATTTTCTGCCTGTTCTTCGTGATGACCCAAAGGAAGCGGAAATCGTTTCGCATAAGCTAATGCTTCGCGCCGGTATGATACGGCAGGAGGCGGCTGGCAGTTACTCCTGGTTGCCGATGGGTTTGAAGGTTTTGCGCAAGATTGAGCAAATCGTGCGCGAAGAGCAGAATCGGGCGGGGGCCATCGAAGTATTGATGCCCACGCTGCAGTCGGCTGACCTGTGGAAAAAATCAGGGCGCTATGACGCCTATGGCAAGGAAATGTTGCGCGTCAAAGACCGCCACGACCGCGAGATGCTTTACGGTCCTACAAATGAGGAAATGATCACCGATATTTTCCGTTCTGGCATTCAAAGCTACAAGGACGTGCCCCGTAACCTTTATCACATCCAATGGAAATTCCGTGACGAAGTCCGCCCGCGTTTTGGCGTGATGCGTGGCCGCGAATTTCTGATGAAAGATGCTTATTCATTTGACCTGACACTTGAAGCGGGCATGCACTCATACAACAAAATGTTTGTCAGCTATTTGAAAACCTTCGCACGCCTTGGCATCAAAGCCGTGCCGATGCGTGCTGACACTGGCCCCATCGGCGGTGACGCCAGCCATGAATTTCTGGTGCTTGCAGAGACAGGCGAAAGCGGCGTGTTTTTTGACGGCACCTTGCATGACATGGACTGGTCGTCGATTGAAATCGATTTTGACAATGTTGAAGCGGTAGCGAAACTGGTTTCGGACTACACCACAAAATATGCCGCGACTGACGAAAAGCACAGCCAGGACGAATTTGAAGCGCGCGTGCCAGAAGCGAAACGCATGAGCGGTCGCGGCATTGAAGTTGGCCACATCTTCTTCTTCGGCACCAAATATTCCGAACCCTTGGGCTGCGAAGTGCAGGGCCCGGACGGCAAGAAAGTGACGCTGCAATCGGGTTCCTACGGCATTGGCGTATCGCGCCTTGTGGCGGGCATTATTGAGGCCTCAAACGACAAAGACGGCATCATCTGGCCGGAGTCGGTTTCGCCGTTCGATATTGGTTTGATCAACATCAAGTCAGGTGATGTGGATGCGGACGCAGCCTGTGCGAAAATTTACATAGGCCTGACCGCCAAAGGCAAAGATGTTCTATACGACGACCGCAATGCACCGGGTGGTGCCAAATTCGCCGCAATGGATTTGATTGGTTTGCCCTGGCAAGTGATCATCGGTCCGCGCGGATTGAAGGATGGCGTGGCGGAAGTGAAAAACCGCAAAACCGGAGCGCGGGAGAATGTGGCGTTGGATAAGGTTGTGGAGTGGTTTGCGTGATGAAGCGCCCCCTCAGTCCTTCGGACAGCTCCCCCAACAAGTTGGTGGAGCGCGTGGGGTTGCGCCCTCCCTCAGCTTTGCTGGGGGAGGTGCCCAAAGGGCGGAGGGGGTCTCTTGGTTGACGCTGTGACCAATTCCCTTCCCGACACGCGCCCCTTTGCTGGCTTTGAGTGGAAGATTGCTTTGCGCTACCTTCGTGCCAAGCGCAAAGAGGGTGTTGTTTCAGTCATCTCGCTGTTTTCTTTTCTCGGCATTATGCTGGGTGTGGCGACGCTGATTGTTGTCATGTCTGTGTTCAATGGTTTTCACAACGCACTGCTGGAGCAAGTGTTGGGCTTCAGCGGCCATGCAAGTATTTATGACCCGCAGTTTGAACCGGTGAAAGACAGCAAAGCCATTGTCGAAAAGCTTGAAGCAACGCCGCATGTGACCCATGCCATTGCGCTTGTTGAAGGCCAAGTTTTGTTGTCCTCTTCCAAAAACGCCACCGGCGCTTTGGTGCGAGGTGTCAATGAAGTTGATGTTGTGAAACTCAAAGGCCTCAACAACGACAAACTGCGCACAGCTATCCGGACGCCAGGTGGATTAGACACCGAACCAAGCTTCAAAGACTGGGATAAATCTGACGGTGTTGCTATTGGTGAACGTATGGCGTGGAAGCATCAGGTCGGCCTTGGCACGATGGTTACACTTCTCTCGCCCAATGGCCCCGAAACCGTGATGGGTGAAGTGCCGCGCGCACGTGAATACCCTGTGGTTGCCATTTTCAAAATGGGCGTTTCGGAATATGATGAGAATGTAATTTACATGCCGCTGGCGGAATCACAGGACTTCTTTGCGCTGGATGAAGGCGTGACCTTGGTTGAAGTGATGGTGGATGACCCGGAGGAAATCCAAAACTATGTCGGCGACATCCGCGCAGCATCCGGCAAAGACCTGATGATTCAGACATGGAAAGATCGCAATATCGCTTTCCTCAACGCCCTGATGATGGAGCGGAATTTGTTGTTCATGGTTGTGATGATGGTGGTTTTGGTTGCAACGCTCAACATCATTTCAAGCCTCATCATGCTGGTGAAAGACAAAAGCCGCGACATTGCAATCTTACGCACCATGGGGGCTACAGCAGGGGCCATGCAACGCGTGTTCTTTATTACAGGCGCAGCAATCGGTGTTGCCGGAACCTTTGCCGGAGTGTTGTTGGGGTTGTTGATTTCATATAACGCGGAGTCAATCCGTGGTGCCATCGAATGGATCACCGGTGTCAATCCGTTTAACCCGGACTTGTATTTGCTGTCGAAACTCACCGCTGAAATTGAACCGTCGCAAGTGTTATTCATTGTGGTGCTGACGTTGGTTTTAACCTTCCTCGCCACGCTCTATCCATCTTGGCGGGCGGCCAAACTCGATCCTGTTGAGGCTTTGCGTTACGAATGAATTTGAAACCCGCATTGGAATTGGCAGGCGTCACCCGTGTTTTCGGCAAGGGCGACGCACAGTTGCGTGTGTTTGATGAGCTGTCGCTCACGGTCAACGCTGGTGAAGTGGTGGCGCTCGTCGGGCAATCGGGGTCTGGCAAATCGTCGTTGCTGCACATTGCTGGTTTGCTGGAAAAGCCAACAGCAGGCGAAGTGTTCATTGCGGGCCAGGAATGCACCAAGCTGGACGATCAAGCCCGTACCCGCATCCGCCGGATTGGCGTCGGCTTTGTTTATCAGTTTCACCATTTGCTGC
>JAYUQS010000159.1:0-9309 GCA_043756645.1 Hyphomicrobiales bacterium
GTATATGAAAAACAGCGAACCATCGTTGATATTCTGTCGCGCCTCGACATGCATGAAGAGAAGATCAGCGAACGCGTGAAGTCCTCTGAGTACCAGTCATTGCTGAAGAAAGCATTCCGCAATTGGGCAGGAACAGAAAGTGAGAGAAAACAGGTCTACGTTCGCAATATCCTTACGAATGCAGCGTCAACTGAGTTGGTGTCTGATGATGTAGTCTCGCTTTTCCTGGAATGGCTGCATCACTATTCCGAATTTCACTTTGCCGTTATCGGCGAGTTGTATCGGAACCCTGGATCTACACGTGGCGACATCTGGAGCAATCTTGGCAAAAAGGATGTCCGAGAAGACTCCGCTGATGCGGACCTTTTCAAGCTCTTGGTCCGCGACCTCTCGACGGGTGGCATCATCCGGCAGCATCGTGAAACTGACTACAACGGAAACTTTGTGGTGAAGCGATCAACGCCGAAGCCCACAAGTGATTGGCCAAAGCTGGAGACTAAAACGGTAAAATCCGCTTTTGATGAAAACGAAGCATACGAACTTACGGCCCTCGGCGCACAATTCGTCCACTATGCCATGACTGAAATTACGGTAAAACTTGAATACCGTGGTGATGATAATTCTGAAGATGACAACCTAGCAAATACGGACACCAGCAGTTGACAGCTTCAATAGCTTGACCATCATTCATGGCAATGCGCTCACAAAAAAATACTTTTAGGTCTGGTTGCTAGTTGGTTGCCAGGGCAGTCTTGCCGCATTCGCACAAACTGCCAAGTCATTGAAAGGATTGGTGGAGCCAGGCGGAATCGAACCGCCGACCTCTTGCATGCCATGCAAGCGCTCTACCAACTGAGCTATGACCCCTGAGACCAAACAAACGCCAGTGGCTTGGTGAACCAACTGACAGGAACCGGGCGGTGAATAGTCGGCCTCACCGCCCTGATCAAGCATTACTTTATATCAGAAGCTTAATTTTCTTCTTCTTTTTCCGACGGGCCGCCTTCAATCAGGTCAGACATGTTGCCGCCCTCATCTTCTTCGACGACGAGGAAGGTATCATCTTCTTCGGCATCGTCATCGGCGTCTTCACCAAGGTCCACGTCCTCGATGCCAGCGGTTTCATCATCATCCTTGCCGTCTTCTTCAACGTCCTCAAGACTGATCAGCTCCACATCGCCGGTATCGACATCATCTGTCTCCTCGGTCTCACGGGGCTTTGGGGCCACAGGGGCCGCAATCGGGAAATCGCCCTTCGACGGCAAAATCGCTGCGGCCACAAAGCTGGTGCCGCACTTCGGGCACATAATAGGATCCCGCAACAAATCGTAGAAACGCGCTGCGCAATTGGGGCAGGTGCGCTTGGTGCCCAGTTCGGCACTGACCATGGAATACCTCGTCTGTCAGAATGAAAAGTTGGCGCTGCATGCCATGTTAGAGCAGCAATGTCAAAACCCGGTTTTGAGCCGCTTTTTGAAAGGGTGACAGACTGGGGGCTTGCGTGTAGGACAGCCGCATCCAACCCACCTTTCAGTCAGTAGAAATCAAATGTCCAACAGCAGCGTTATCCAACCCACCCTGTCGCGCAAGGCGTCAAATCTGAAAGGCACATTGAAGGTGCCCGGCGATAAATCAATGTCGCACCGTGCTTTGATGTTTGGTGCCATTGCCAAGGGTGAAACGGTTGTCAGCGGTCTTTTGGAAGCTGAAGATGTTGTCAACACAGCCAAGGCCATGCAGGCCTTAGGAGCCAAGATTGAAAAAGATCCATCCGGCACCTGGCGCATTCAAGGTGTTGGTATCAAAGGCATGAAATCGCCGCGCACGCCGTTGGATTTTGGCAACTCCGGCACGGGTGTCAGGCTTGCCATGGGTTTGATGTCGACAACCCCGCTGGTGGCGCGTTGCGTGGGAGATGCTTCACTGTCAAAACGCCCGATGGGCCGCGTGACCAAACCTCTGGCGCAATTTGGCGCGCGCTTTGAATCCAGCGACGGTGATCGCTTGCCCCTGACCTTGCACGGTTCGCCCAAACCGCAAGCCATCACCTATACGTTGCCTATGGCCTCGGCCCAGGTGAAGTCAGCGGTGTTGCTGGCAGGCATCAATGCGCAAGGCACAACCACGGTCATCGAACCTGTGGCGACGCGCGACCATACCGAACGCATGTTAAAAGCTTTTGGCGCAAAAATCGAAACCGTGGTAAAAGATGGTGCGCGGCATATCTCCATCATCGGCGGGAATGAATTATATGGCCAGAGCATTGATGTGCCGGGCGACCCTTCTTCAGCCGCTTTCCCGATGGTGGCGGCCTTGATCACCGAGGGGTCAGAGATTGTCATTCAGAACATCATGCTCAACCCCACCCGCACCGGATTGATCACCACCTTGCAGGAAATGGGCGGCGATATTGTTCTCGAAAACCGCCGTGTTGCGGGTGGCGAAGAGGTGGCGGATGTGCGGGTGAAGTCATCAAAGCTACATGGCATCAGTGTGCCCGCGACCCGCGCCCCTTCGATGATTGATGAATATCCCATTCTTGCCGTTGCCGCATCATTTGCGGAAGGCACCACGCGCATGAACGGCTTGGAAGAATTGCGGGTGAAGGAGTCGGATCGTTTGGCCGCTGTGGAAGCAGGCCTCACAGCCAATGGCGTGATGACGCAATCCGGGCCTGACTGGCTGGAGGTACATGGCGGCGGTGCGCCCGGTGGCGGCAAAGTTGTGACCCATATGGATCACCGCATCGCCATGAGCTTTCTGGTCATGGGGCTGGCGTCCCGCATTCACACCACGGTTGATGATGCAAGTTTCATCGCCACATCATTTCCGGGCTTTGCCGATTTGATGAATGGCTTAGGCGCCAGGATTGCTGACGCATGATCATCGCCGTTGATGGACCATCGGCTGCCGGCAAGGGCACCATCGCCCGGGCTGTCGCCACGCATTTAGGCTATCACTTTCTGGATACAGGCTCGCTCTACCGCATGGTGGGTTTAGCCATGTTGAAAGCGGGCAAATCCGCTGACGACGTGAAAGCTGCGCAAGGTTTTGCTGAGAGGCTGGAACCGTCGCAGATTGCGGATAATGAATTGCGCACCGAAACTGTGGCCGCCATGGCCTCACAAGTCGCGGCCATACCAGCGGTGCGAAAAGCCCTGTTGGAGTTTCAACGCAACTTTGCAAAACGCGAACCTGGTGCGGTTTTGGATGGCCGCGATATTGGCACGGTGGTGTGCCCGAAAGCTGATATCAAATTCTTCGTCACAGCCTCAACCCAAGTCCGCGCCAACCGCCGCCTGGCCGAGTTGAAAACTCTGGGCATCAGAACAGATTTCAAAACCGTGCTGGAAGATATCTGGGCCAGAGACGAACGCGACGCTGAGCGCACAACGGCCCCAACAAAACAGGCCGACGATGCGATCATGATTGATACGTCAGAGCTGGAAAAGGACGAGGTGCTAGCGGCGGTGATGGGGGTTATTGCGGATCATATGGGGACGTGACCCAACTCACACATTGCAGTGAACCGTTTCATCTGCTCTGAATGGAGCCGACGACACACTTATGGTTCGCAAGATGGCGCTGACACTGGAAGATTTGATTGCACTGCAGAACAGTGAGCGTGATCCAGTTGTGGTCGGACAAATCCCATATAATGTTGCCAACAAACTTGGTTTGCGGAATCACAACATTTATCTGTCACGCACGTCCCTCGAACACATTCTCCAAGTTCATGCTGACATATCGATGATTGACCTTTTGCAGCTGCCGTTTGCAGTTTCGCGGGGACTTCTTGTTCGAGAAAAAGCCAAGCAAAATGTGATCGTCGCATCATATCTTGATCGAGAATCGGGGCGCAGGTTTTTTTCAGCATTGAAAATCGCACAGGCGGGCACGGAAATCTGGGTCAGCTCTTTTTACAGATCGAAAGCCAGACAGACAAAAAGACTGCTTTCTCGGGGCGAAGTTCTAAAGTCGCATGACTGAAAACAAAATGGCACCCGAAAGAGTGCCATGTTGCGTACAGATGGGGCCTGCCAATAAACCCCACAAATTGCTCCGATACCTTTCGGCACCGTGCCACGGCAGGCAGAATATCACCGCGTCACCATACCTGATAACAACACCATGAATTCCTCCCGATGTCCCTGCGACAAATTGAATCTGTGCAGTCTTTTTTATAAGTGTTTGATATTGCATAATATAAATTACCAACCATTGCAATTTATAGGTTCCAAAATGCAATCCTTGCCCCTTATCCCCCTTTCCGCTATAGCCCCGCTCGTCTCGAAGCCGGAAACTTTCCGGATTTAACCCTGTATGGTTTTGTGACCCCTCAATTTCGCTTCGAGAATTGGGGTTGGTTTCAAAATGCCCCTAACCCAACACTGCCGGACCGTGAGGCTTTGTGCCCCGCCGCCAGTTGAAGCAGCTCCCAATCTCATATCTGGTCCCTGCTTTTTAGGACATATCCCCTATGGCAAAATCTGCCGTTTCTATGCAACCCACCCGCGACGATTTTATGAGCTTGCTCGAAGAGAGCTATCTCGACCGTCCCGTATCCGAAGGCGCTGTCGTTAAGGGCAAGGTTCTCGGTATTGAAAAAGACCTCGTCATCATTGACGTTGGCTTGAAGACCGAAGGCCGCGTGGCCCTCAAAGAATTTGCGATGCCCGGCAAAGAGGCCGACATCAAGGTTGGTGACATTGTTGAAGTTTATCTGGAGCGCATTGAAAACGCTCTGGGCGAAGCTGTGTTGTCGCGTGACAAAGCCAAACGCGAAGAAGCTTGGACCCGTCTGGAAGAAGTTTCGACCAAGGGTGAGCGCGTTGATGGCGTGATCTTCGGTCGCGTCAAGGGCGGCTTCACGGTTGACCTTGGTGGCGCTGTGGCATTCTTGCCAGGCTCACAAGTGGACGTCCGTCCGATCCGCGATGTGGGTCCATTGATGCATGTGTCGCAGCCATTCCAGATTCTGAAAATGGATCGTCGTCGTGGCAACATCGTGGTGTCGCGTCGCGCCATCATGGAAGAAACCCGTGCTGAACAACGCTCTGAACTGGTGCAGAATTTGGCTGAAGGCCAAATCGTTGACGGTGTGGTCAAGAACATCACCGACTACGGTGCCTTCGTGGACTTGGGTGGAATTGACGGTTTGCTGCACGTCACCGACATTGCATGGAAGCGTGTGAACCACCCGTCGGATGTATTGTCCGTGGGCGGATCAGTGAAGGTGCAGATCATCCGCATCAACCCTGAAACACAGCGCATTTCATTGGGCATGAAGCAGCTCGACAAGGATCCATGGGATATCGTCATCGAACGTTATACCGTTGGCACCAAGGTCAAGGGCAAGGTCACCAACATCACCGATTACGGTGCATTTGTTGAATTGGAAGACGGCATTGAAGGCCTCGTCCACGTCTCTGAAATGTCATGGACCAAGAAGAACGTACACCCCGGCAAAATTCTTTCCACATCGGAAGAAGTTGAAGTGCAGGTTCTCGAAATCGACGCCTCGAAGCGCCGCATTTCGCTGGGCCTCAAGCAGGTTCAGAACAACCCATGGGAAAGCTTCGCAACCACCCATCCAAAGGGTTCGATTGTTGAAGGCGAAGTCAAGAACACCACCGAATTCGGTTTGTTCATCGGTCTCGACGGCGACGTTGACGGCATGGTGCATTTGTCCGACATCGATTGGAAGCGTCCGGGCGAAGAAGCCATCAAGGACTTCAAAAAGGGCGACATGGTGAAAGCCGTGGTGCTCGATGTGGACCGTGAAAAGGAACGCATCTCCCTTGGCATCAAGCAGCTCTCAGGCGATCCGATCAAGTCTGGCGGCCCGATGAAGAAGGGTGACAAAGTCACCTGCGAAGTCATGAAGGTTGAAGACGGCGGTTTGGAAGTTCAAATCACCGGCACCGACATGACAGCCTATGCCAAGCGCGGCGACCTCGCCCGTGACCGTGGTGAACAACGCCCTGAACGTTTTGCAGTTGGCGAAAAGTTCGACGCCATCATCACCCTGTTCGATGCCAAGGCCCGCAAGGTCAACGTCTCGATCAAGGCGTTGGAAATTTCCGACGAGCGCGAAGCCATGGCCACCTATGGTTCGACTGATTCAGGCGCATCATTGGGCGACATTTTGCAGGCCGCTCTGAAAAAGAAGGAAGGCAGCGAATAAGTGAGCTGACTTTTTTCGAGAATAATGGGGGCCGGTGCAAAAATATTTGCGCCGGCCTTATTGTTAACATATTCCTAGTTTAGAAGGTTCCTTATGAGCAATGATATCGACCATATTCTAAACCACATCAGCCTGAAAAAGAGCCGCCGTCGCTGGCGGTGGATCGCCATTGCAGCGATTGCGGCTTTGGTGATTGGCATGATCTCGATTGGCAACTATGAACCACAGCGCGGTGCCCATGTGGCGCGGCTTGAGGTGCAGGGCTTGATCACGGGCGATGAACGCCAATTGAAATTGATCCGCGATATGCGCGAAGACGCTGACGTGAAAGCCATGATCGTCCGCATCGACAGCCCCGGCGGCACCACCGTGGGCTCAGAAGCCCTCTACGAAGAATTGCGCAGCTTTGGTGCAAAGAAACCCATCGTCGCCGTGATGGACTCGGTGGCAGCTTCGGGCGGCTATATCACGGCGCTGGCGGCAGATCGCGTTTATGCGCGCGGCAACACCATCACCGGCTCCATCGGCGTCATTTTCACTTATCCCGATGTGTCGCAACTGCTGGCCACCGTGGGTGTGAAAATGGAAGAGGTCAAATCCGGCGAGCTGAAAGCCGAACCCTCAGGCTATAAACCCACGCCTGAAAAAGCCCGCGTGGTCATGCAGGAAATGGTTGGGGATGGCTTTGTCTGGTTCAAGGGCTTGGTGGGTGACCGCCGCAAGTTGGATGTGTCAACCGTTGATCGCTTGTCCGATGGCCGCGTCTATTCGGGCCGTCAGGCATTGAAGGAAAAACTCATCGATGAAATCGGCACCGAAGTCGAAGCCCGAGCGTGGCTCGCCGCCAACAAATCCGTCGATGCAAAACTCGAAACCCTAAAACGCGAACCGCCGAAAGAACAAGGCGACGCGCAGTTTTACATTCCCGTCGGGCAAGCTGCGATTGACAGCGTGGGCGAATTGTTGGGGCTGAAAGGTCTCAGGCGACAAGTCGATGCTGCAAAGCTGGATGGCCTGTTGGTGCTGTGGCAGCCGGGGTTGTGATAAATCAAATTGCCCGTTCTGCATCTTACAGCCACATGGCGGAATTTTTGGAGTGAAAGTGATGAGCAAAACACCAAGCATCGGCAAATTTCTCGACCGCGAAGAAGAAGAATTGTTCAACATTATTGAGTCTGACGACTACGTTGTTTCCAAAAGCACTCTGACACCTGAACGCAAAGCCGAATTGCAATTAGCAGCGCGCAACACTTTGAACGACGAGCGGGTGCAGATCACCCTGCGCGTGTCAAAATACAATCTCTCAAAGCTAAAAGCCCGCGCTGTCCGCGAAGGCATGCCTTATCAAACATTGATCAATTCAATTTTGCACAAGGAAGTGAATTGAAGTTGGAAAAGGGAAGCGTCTCCTTCAGTTCGAATAGTATTTTATGGGTGGATGCTTCTTTGTGTAGGCGTACTTAGATTTCAACTGATTTATATTTTGAGAGCGCTACAGCATTTTCAATTTCGGTTTTAAACAGATCAATTAGGTTTACCACTTGGACTCTGACATCATCGAGTTCATTTGCTTCCACTTCTTGAAGTTCACCGTGAGCAATTTTGTTTCTCTTTTTGACGAGTCCAACATCAATGAAAAGCTTCTTGAGTTCAAAATTGCCGTAATCTAGCCCAAGGGTTTCGCAGATAGCCCTCAACACATCTGAGTTTAAATTGTCAGTCCAAATTACATCATTGTAAATTAAACGTACTGGTTCGTCGTTGTTAGTCATAAGTGTGTTGCACACTTCCGTTAACGAGTAAGAGCCTTTTTGCGACAATGACAGCGCGCATTTCTGAACCAGATACATCGACATAAAAGGCGAACTCAACTGCCTGAGCGGCAGCCCCTGCATTGCTACAAACTCAAGATAATAGTGGGAGCTTTTTTTGACAAAACCCTCCCAATGGGCATACGCAATCGGAATGAAGGAGCGGCGCAAAGCTCTCGAAGCACTTACGGAGCTTGCCTGCTGAAAACACTGCGAGCTTAGGGCAGCGATTTCTTTGATGCGCCACACCCGTTCATCGTCAATCTTACTTTGAAGTTGGTCAATGGTTCGGATTTTCATTTCTTCTTGAAGTGCTCTCTTGCGAACGGCACGAGTTTCTTTAATCTTCGAGACGCGGTAACCCCCGCCCCCATCCAATCTGTGAAGCTTTTTGTGGACCAGATTTCTTGGATTGCTTGAGGGAGATCATCTCGAAGAGTGCCTCGCTGTATATTCCATTCGACACCGCAGGAAACTGTCTCAAATTGTGAAACCAAAAAACCTCCTTCGTGCCTGTTCTTCGCGACACTGAAACGTTTGAAAGCCTTGTCCCCGACTGCATCGTTTAGTGTTGTAAAGGTTGACTCAAATCGAGACTTCCAAGCAGTTTTATTAAACATGCCATCCTTAGCCATCTCAACCATCTTGGTAGTGAGATAAACTCCTAAGTCTCCAACTTCCGAAAGCTCTTCTTCGCTGGCTTCAGCTAAAATCAGAAAACGCAAGACTTGTTCCAAATCATAAGCTTCAGCAATTGGTTTGTCGCTCAAGGCCAATGAAGAGGCGAAAGGTTCAAATTTTGAGATGTCGTGCATCCAGCGATAAAAGCCTTGATTTTCCATGACAAGAATACAATTTCGCACCTCTTGCGGGCTTAGTTGGGAGCCCCCAGTGTTTAACCTTTGGAATAATTCGTACTTGGTGTTTTCATCACTTTCTTTGAGAATAATGCTGACGTGAATCTTTGATCTTTTGATAGATCGCTTGAGCTCTTCTGGCAGCAACACCTTCTTGTCCTCGCTTTGCCACAAAGTGCCTTCTAGCGACGGCAAATACTTGGTCTTTTTAAGTGTGAAGGGCTCTATAATCTTGTTGTCGGCATCGCGCAAAATACCAACAAACTGAAAAATCGTAGAGAGTCTTTGGAGGCCGTCAATCACATCCCAAACGCCGTCTTTGCGCTGGCTTACAAAAATGGATGGCAAAGGGATTCCTAGGGCGTGTCGTCAATTAGGGGATTCGCAAATCATTTGAAACGTGATTCATAGGGAGCCTTATTGAAGGAGGCTTTGATGGTGAAACGTTATGGTT
>JAYUQS010000160.1:0-25985 GCA_043756645.1 Hyphomicrobiales bacterium
GCTGTCAAAGACAGCTTGCGGCACGGAATAGCTCATCGAACAGTTTTCGGTCGCACCTGCTGCAAGCGTTGTGACGGTAGCTGCACCGCTGCTGGGGCACAAGATTGTGCCCAGTGGATCGGTCACGGCAATGTTGCTCAATGTGGTGTTGCCGGAATTGTTGACAGCGATTGTATAAGTCACAGGCGCTCCAACCGCCGACACTGTGGGAACGCTTGCCGTTTTGGTGACAACGAGCTGTGGCGTCGCCTGCGCATTGGTGAAGACGCAATTGATATCTGCGCCAATCTGCACAGCACCAGCGGGGATGGTTAAAGCACCTGATGATGATGTTGCAACGGGATTGACGTTGCCGGAAACCGTGCTGTTGGCATCTGAACAGGTCACGCCAACGGCCACGAAGGTCAATGGCGAAGTTTCCGTGATGGTTACGGCTGTGCCGGTTGCAGAGGCAATAAACCGCGTCGGGCTTGCTGGCGTTGCCGTGTTGGTGGCCGTCGTGGTGATATCGGCAATTGCACCCGACAGATTTGTATTTGCAAAACTGAAGGCTCCACCAATCGCGCCCGTTGTGATTTTCTGCACGGTGACTGTCGGCCTGCGGCGGTTCGTGAAAGTGCAGATAATGTTGCGACCTGCCGCTGTGGCGAGCGCGTTCAGTGTCAACACATTGCCAGCCAATGTGGCCGTGCCGCCCGTGCCCATGCCGGTACAAGCCGTTGTTTCGATTTGCCAGAATGTGGCAGGCATGGTCTCGGTCATTGTGGTGATCGTATCATGCGCCGTCAAAAGTGATGCGGACCCGCTAAAAGTGCCTCCCACAGTAGTCGTCGTAATGGTCTGCGTGGGAATGCCATTGCTGCCTGTGAAGTCAAACGCGCCCATGCCGCCGTTGGAAATTTTACGGATGGTAACAGTTGGCAACTTGATATTGTTGATCGTGCAGGTGGCGGTTTGGCCAACGCTGAGTACCAGATTTGCGCCTGTCAAAGTGCCGGACGTGCAGCCCCAGCTTTCCGCCGTATAGCCGGAAGGACCAGCTTCGCTGAGCGTGTAGCTGCCTGCATTCACAGGTGCAGCGGTTACGGAGACGGCACCGGTGATCCCAGTAATTGTTGTTGGACCGGTGGCGGTGAGTGTGAAGGACGAAACTGTGGAAGGACCACCACTGGTGTCGGTCACTGTTTTCACAAGCGTGAGTATTGGTGCTACGTCATTGTTGTTGATGGTGCAGGTAGCAGTTTGCCCCAAAGCTAAAGTCAAGTTAGAGCCAGACAAAGTGCCGGACGTGCAGCTCCAAGACCCTGCCGCATAGCCCACGAGATTGGTTTCTGACAGCGCATAAATGCCTGCACTGACTGTTGCTGCGGTAACTGTGACTGAACCAGAGATTCCGCTAATGGTCACTGGTCCTGCCGCCGACAAAGTAAAGTTTGCGGTCGTCGCACTTCCACCATTGTCGTTGGTGACAGTTTTGACCAGCGTCAAGACCGGGCCGATGTCATTGTTGTTGATGGTGCAGGTTGCGGTTTGATCGTTGGCAAGAACGAGCGATGCGCCTGTTAATGTGCCTGCCGTGCATGCCCACGCACCCGCCAAGTAATTGGCAAGGGCAGTTTCGCTCAATGTGTAAGTACCGGCTGTGACAATTGCATTGGTAACACCAGCCGTACCTGACAAGCCACTGATGGTGGTAGGTCCTGTTGCGCTTAGTGTTACGGAGGTTGGTGTGGCCGTGCCGCCATTGTCGTTGGTCACGGTTTTGACGAGTGTCAACCTGGGTTGCTGAATATTGTTGAGACTGCATGTGATGACAGAGCCCACTCTCACGTTCGTGGCCGGAATGGTCACGATTTGACCAGCCAAACTGCCAAACGTTGCGGGATTTCCGGTGACACCGCTATTTGAGTCAGAACAACTCGCGCTTGTCACAAGCCATCCAGCCGGGCCGGTTTCAGTAATTGTAGTTGCGGTTGCTGTTGCAAACAGAGTGTTGTTGCTTCCGGTCACTGGCGTTCCAGCAACCGTCGTTGTGACGTTGGTGGCAGTGATTGCCGACGTCCAGACAGCTGTCTGCGATGGCGCGTTCAGACGATTGCTCACGTTGAAGGCAAACACGCCGGTTCCGCCTGTCGAGGTTTTTTGCACAACAACGCGGGGACCGCGGGTGAAAGTTACAGTCTCCAAAAATATCATTTGCTGGCCGGGGTCTGTGACAGTCGAATTCGCTCCCGCAATATGGCGAATGGTGACAGTCTTTACGGGTCCCGCAAAAACAACGGTGATTGAACCTTCATTGGCAGTGGCGTTGTAGTTGTTGGCAGTTGCACGACCCGTTGCAGCCGTCCATGTGACATTGGCTGGCGTGTTCGGCGTGCCGCTGGTTGGAAGAACAACAGCATTTGATGGTGACAAGCCCCTGAACTCAACGATGTCATTGAATCCGAGGTTAGTGGTTGGTCCGCCATCGATATCACCAACGAGCAAGCTCAAGTTATAGATCGGCTCATTGAAAGTCAGCGTTGTTGTTTGAAATGCGGATTCATTGTCGGTGGTTGCGTTGAAGCGCGAGACCAGAATGCCTGTGTTGCCGTTTAATGTGGTGGTTGGCTGAATTGCGAGATCATTGGGAGTGGTGAACGTCCCTGTGAAAGTGCCTGCTGAGGTGGCTGAGGTTTCACCTGATGTTCCATAAGTGACGGTATCAGTTGCTCCGGCCCGCAGGTCAGTTGCCGGGCGGCTATTCCAATCAATTGTTTCAGCCTGCGCCAGACCCGCAAATACTAAAAAAATAACAATGCAGGTCCACCAAAGAGATTTTGTACCTCGAGGCAACCATTTTAAATGAGTAAGCAACATCAAAATTCCGCAACATACAAACAACACAAGCACCACGTGGCACCGCGAAGTTTTGAAGCAGTATGATTAATTTATACTTAAAATTGCAGAACGTTGTAACGGGTTGGACTGATCCATTTATTTTTTGATAATTTCTTCAAAACGCCAGTGACCCGCTTTCAACATGGCCTCAAGTATTTTCAGATCCTGTTTGCTATCGAGATTATGACTGCGTTCGGGTGGCATTTCAAAACCCATTGTGCCTTCAGGTAGAAACCTTCCTTCACGCGAAAACGCCTCACGGCCAATGGCATAGAAAGCACCGTTCAATGCGTAAGGCTGCGGCAGGGCTTGGCGTGGGCCTTCGTAGTGGGTGACGAGGTATGACTTTAAAACGCCCGCTTCTAGCTTTTTGAGTTTTTCAGGTCGCGGCTCATCAAGCTTCACGACGCTGGTTGCGGCCACTGCGTTGGAGGCAAAATATGCATCAAGAAAAGCATCGCAATCAGCCAAGGTCCGCAATGGCGACGTGACTTGCAGCAGCAGGATATGACTTGTGGTGATTGTCATATCGGCAATGACATGGTGTACCACGTCAGCAGTGGTGGCTGTATCAGAAGCAAGTTCAGGCGGGCGTAAACGCGGACATTCAGCCCCTTCGGCTTTGGCCACGTTCTGCATTTCAGCACTGTCGGTTGAGACGATAACACGTTCGACTCTGGCGCAGTGCCGGCCCAAGCGAATGGCGCGCACCAATAGCGAAATGCCGTCATAGGCCCAAAGATTCTTGCCGGGAATGCCTTTTGATCCCGCGCGGGCTGGAATGATTGCGGTGATGGTTGGAGATGCGTTCATCAATAGGTGAGCGTCTTTTCAATGGAGAGCGGCACGCGTGTTAAAACCTCAGCAATATTTTTTCCAGCATCACCATTGCCATAGACGGTGTCTCTCGCAGATTTTCCTCCACTCCACATTTTTTCGATTGCCGTGAGAATTGCCGATTTTTCATGTTGAACATCAACGACATTATGTCCGCGGTCTCGGCGGTTTTGGCGTGAACCAATATTTACAGCCGGTACGCCCAGATAACTGCATTCGCGTATCGCAGCAGATGAATTTCCAACGATGCCTTTTGAATTGATCAGTAGGCTGAGGAAATCCATAGGTGACATATTCTTATAGAAATGTGCATTCATCTGCGGCTGTTGCTCGCGGAACGTCCGAATGGCACCCGAAGTGCCGTCAGACCCTGCATCCACATTGGGCCAGAACCACAGGGCTTGGAAACCGGATGCATGAACTGCTTCAAGTGTGGTTTCCATGTGTTGCCGCGAGACGGAATGGGCTGTGGTGACCGGGTGTTGCATGACGACGATGTAGGGCTTGTTCACATCAACCAAGCAACCGACACCCGTATATCGCGCAATAAGCCCGGCCACATCGCCCTTATCATTTTCGAGCGCTTCTTTTGCCAGATCAATCGACGGGCAGCCGGTTACAAAAACCATCTCCGAATTTTCGCCCATTTTGATGACGCGTTCGCGCGCGTTGTTGCAGGATACCAGATGAATATCGGCCAGTTTGGTATTGGCGTGGCGGGTTTTCTCATCAATGGAGCCGGTCACTTCGCCACCCTGCACATGCACCAGCGGAATGTTCATGTAGGCCGCAGCAATTGATGTGGCGATGGTTTCGTAGCGATCCGCAATCGTTACCACCATGTCGGGTTTCAAATCATTGAAAACGGTCGCAAGTTCACCAAGGCCCAGCCCTGTTGTTTTGGCTGATGCCACCAAGCTTTCACCTTCCAACACCATGTAAACCGTGCGGTCAATTTTGAAGCCTTCGCGTTCGATGACTTTGGCGGCATTGCCATAGCGTTCCAGCAGTGCTGATGCCGCTACGACCAATTGCAGCTCCAAGTTTGCATGATCCCTGATGGCGGCAAGGGCCGTACGAATGCGGGCATAGCTGGGGCGGGCCGTGATGACGACACAGACTTTTCGTTTTACGCTCACGTTAAATCATCCTGCTGCAAGGGGGTGTCTTTGGTGACGGCGCTTTTCAGGGTGCGACCAATTACATTTTCAAGTTCTGCGGCAGGGATACCAGTGCCTGGTTTTTTCAAACCTAACATCTCCCGCTTCAATTTGGTGCCTGCTTTGATATCAAACAATGGCACGACGCTCTTGAAAAAAATCTGCCGCATCGGAGCCGTACGCGGATCAAGCGTGTGTTTCTGAACGGGGTTGGCTGCCATGCTTTCAATGAAGCGCACGCCATCCACCAGTTGTTTCAATTCCGTTGGTGTGACGGAGGCGACGACATCAGGCCCGAACATATCGCGGCTCAAGGTCAAATGCACTTCGATGAGTTGCGCCTTGTGTGCCGCCACAGCCGCCAAACTCGGAAAAATCGTACCGGAATGGTCAGACAAGCCAACGGCACATTCATGCCGTGCACGCAATTCATCCAGCATGTTCAAGCCGATGGATTCAGGTGGTGAGGGATACTGCGTGGTGCATTGAAAAATCGCGAGAGGCGACCGGGCTTTGCGCACCACATTCACCGCCGCATCAATTTCTGCGTGAGGGCTCATGCCGGTGGAAAGCATCACAGGCTTTCCGTCGCTTGCCATGTGTTCAATCAAAGGCAAATTGGTCAACTCACCTGACGCCACTTTCCAGGCGGGCATGCCAAGTTTGCGCAACAGGTCAACCGCCGCATGGGAGAAAGCCGATGACAGAAAAATTAAACTCTTGTCTTCGGCATGCGCTTTTAGTCCAGCCCAACCCTCAGCTGTAAATTCCATGCGCTTCCAATAATCAAAACGGGTCTCATCCTGCTGGGAAAATTTGACGCGCCAAGGCTCGGAGGCCGTGCTTTCTTCGGCGGCGATGTGGGTCTGAAACTTGATGGCATCCACGCCAGCGATAGCCGCAGCATCAATAAAAGCATGCGCCATGCCAAGCGAACCGTCGTGGGCTTGGGCAACCTCGGCGATAAGTGTCGCTGAAGCGGCAGTGCCAATCACAAATTTTGGTTCAAGTCTGGACATTTCTGCTTCTTTAGGCCAATGGCTCGGCCCATTCAACGTCACGTTATGGATTAAATATGCAACACCAGGAAATTCCGCTCAACGATCTCCCAAACTGGACAGACTGGCCTGCCCGTTTGCTGGCTGTTCAAGAGTTCAAGACGGTGGTGCGTGACCGCGCAAAGATTGACGCTGAATATTCGAAAGATAAATGGCAAAAATGTTTGGATGCATTCGATGCGTCTTCGGGCACCGCAACTGCGACCGACCTTCGCCGTCAATATTACGACCTTAATTCGAGCAAACTCCGGGCCTGCGTGCTGAACAATCAGGTCGTGACTTCAAACAATGCGGATGTAATGAAATATTATGACAACATTCTTCTGGGAGGCATGAAATCGGCAGTGGAAAGCAGCCAGACAATTGTCGAGTTAGGCTGCGGTTTTGGGCATATCTTGTGGATGCTGCACGGCGTATTTACAGGTAAAGTTTACCGCGGGGGCGACTATGCCGATAGTGCCGTCGCACTCGGCGAGAAACTCTATGCGGCGACGCCAGACATTTCGGTCCAAAAGTTTGATTTTTATGCACCCACCTATGATATCCTTGAAAATGCCCAAGGGCCTGTGGTTGTTCTCACCAGCCAAGCTCTGGAGCAAATTCCTTTAAGCGCGCAAGTCATAGAGACCTTGTCAAAGTACAAGTCAAAAATTTCCCGCGTTTTTCACCTTGAACCAGCTTACGCGCTTTATGACGACTCACTCCTAGGATTGATGCGCCGTCGCTATATTGAAATCAACGATTATAACCGTGATCTTGTTAGCACATTGAAAACACGAAATGATGTTGAACTCTTGCGGCTGGAAGCAAATGTAATTGGTTGGAATCCATTCAATTCACTTGCATTTGTTGAGTGGCGATTCAAGTAAGAACATTGCCAGCATCTTCGCACCTTTAGTTACCTCAATCGGAAAACACTGTCACCCAGATCAATGACTTCAACATTTTTAAAGCGACACAGTGAAGCGGATAAAAGTTTGACGCGATTTTCGATTTCCTGTTTCGATGTCGGCGGAAATCGGTGAAGTGTGTAGATAGCGCTCGATTTATGGTTGGTTTTTCGGCTGTTCCAAGTCTTGAGTGTTGTCCGGATGAAAGCGCGTGACCGACCGTAGAACTTGCTGGCGGCGTTTGTGTCTTTCGAGACATTGGAAGAGCGGTGTTGCAGTAGGTTGGCGATGTGTTCGGAGGCAAGACTGTTAGGACTGGTACTCACATGTTTTGCAAGTATTGCATCTCTTTCAGATGTCCGCATTGAAGTTGGACCTTTTGCCCGAGCAAATTCCGAAGCGAGGTGACCAATCAATTGATGAATATCGCTCGCAGAAAAACTCAGTAAATTTGGCAAATGCAAATCATGCGGGTGCGATGTAATGGGTTGGAACGCAACCGCATGGCGGTCCATGAGGTAAGCCTCCATTCCTGTCGTACAGCCATTGTGTATCAACGTATCTGCTCCTAGCAACCAAGGTAAAATATCACCAGTATTTGTTACGGTGATATTTTTGCGTCCGTCTGCCGCAGTTGTCCAAGCCGAGTGGCTCTCCGCAGGGTGCGGTCTGACAATGATGTGCAGATTTGGAAAGGCATCAGCCAATTGCGGTAAGAGATTCAAAAATGCCCTGAACATCAAGATTCGATGAGAGGCCAAATCTGTTGCCCAATCACTTGTCATTTCATGTGATTTCTGTTGAACAGTCGACAATCCTGATATGAAATGGTTGAGTGAGCTGAAATTTGAACTAATAAGAATATATTTGCCGTAAGTCTTCTGATGAGATTGCGCTTCATGGGCATAGACCGTCCGCAATTCGGGACGCAACAAGTCCATCCGGCCGTTGCCAAAGATGTGAATTGGATTGCCCTTGTAGTCTGGTGAGTTTTTCCAAGCTTCCGCGTTATCTGGTCCCCAAGCGATCAAGTGTTCAGCAGCCTGAAAGACCTTGGGATGTACACGTGCCTTCAGATATTTTTCTCGGCTGTAGTAGAATTGTGCTTCCTCATCATGCGCCACAAAGACGTGCCCCAAAGCTCGCAGGATTTTCAATATTTCGACCGATGAATGACGAACGTCTTTTCCGAGATAAACGGAACGATCAAATTCGCCCAAGCGGCTATGGATTACGTTGCGAGAACCGACGACAACATCAAGACCACGCTCGACCAGAATGCAACCCAAAAGCAATTTGGAACTCAGTTCGCGGGCTTTCACTTCGCAAGGAAGGATTACAGAATTGATTTTCAACTGAAGCAATCCATTTAAATTTCATGGAGCAAGAGGCGGGTCAAAGTCATTCGAATGCGACACATCATCATGCGGATGCAACTTATATAACAATGGTACCACCACCCCGGCTCGAACGGGGGACCTCTAGATCCACAATCTAGCGCTCTAACCAACTGAGCTATGGCGGCATCACGTGGGGCTTCACTAGCTGCAGATTACGGCAATTTCAACTGGCAAAAAGAAAAAGGCCCCGCATGACTGCAAGGCCTTCAAAAAAGAGCTGCCGGGGAGGAGGTCGGCTTGCTCCCGTGTTCGTTGATTAAGCCGCTTTATTCAAAAATGGCTTCATCGCATCGGCGATCGGGGCTGAGGTTTGCTTGAACCAGTCAGCGTAAAACTTGCCGAAAGCTTCGGTTTGCTTGGTCACTGCATCTTGCTGGGTCTTGAAGAACGACTGTTGCACGGCCCAGAAGGCTTCTGGCGACTTGGCGGCCAAAACTTCGCGGGTAAAGGCGAAAGCGGCCTTGGTGTTGTCTTCAGCAAACTCAACGGCCTTGGCATTCAAGCTTGCGAATTGGGTTTGGGTCTTTTCGATGGTTTCGTTGATCTGCATGGTACACCTCTGTTGTTTGTTGATGCACCCTATCTAGTGAGTCTTATGTTGCATTGCAACATTTATTTTGCATCGCACAACATTTCTCGCCTTACAATGGTTAATGAATGGTGGACGAAACCCCTAAAAGGCGTTTAATTGCTCAGACTTAGACGCGCATCTGACGGGTCTGAAGTCAGTTTGCGAAGAGAATGCGTTGAAGGCCATGGCAGAGACCCAACCGACACTGGAAGACTTGCGCGACAAGCAGACCCCGGCATGGCTGTGGGATGCGGCACGTGCGCGTGTGGTTTGGGCCAATAAGGCTGGTGTGGCAGCATTTGATGCCACCAATTTATTTGATTTGATTGACCGGGCTTTTGACCCGCAAGAAGCAGGTGTTGCCCGAATCAAAACCCTCGCAACCGAATTAGAACGTGGAACGTCGGCCCGGGCCTTGCTGCATTTTCCATCCGTGGGTGCAGTTGTGCCGTTGGATTGTCGCTGCTGGACGCATGCTTTGGCTGATGGTCGGGTGGGGATTCTTGTGGTGCAGGAACCTGAGAAACCAAAACTGTCGGTGACACCACAAGATGTGGCAGCGAGTGTTGTCGATGGATTGCCAATGGCGGTTTTGGTTTTGGCTGCTGACGGCGGTTTTTTGCATGGCAATGCAGCGGCCCAAAATCTGCTCGGTGCAGATGGCCACACCAGCTTGGCGGAATTTTTAGGCTCGCCTGATCGGGCGGCCAAATTGTTGGCACGGCTTTCCGCCACGGCCATCGTGACGACAACGGAGCATGTGCGCCAACGCGATTATAAAGCGGTGTTCACGCGCGGCCAGAACAGTTCTGTTACATTGCTGCTGGAAGACGTGACGGAGCGGCGGGCGCTTGAACAAGACATGCTGTCCCGGCAGATCGAAGCACTGGATGCAAAAGTAGCCGCTGCTGCTGAACAAGTAACGGTTGACGTTGCACCTCCGGTAAGTGCTTTTGAAACGCTTGGCAAAAGTATTGAAGAGGCTGTGAAAGCACAACGGCCTGACGCTACAGTTTCGGCTGAAGAGCCGGTTCCAAGTGTTGAACCAAAGATGGAAGTGACGGCAGCGCCTGCTGTTGCCACGCCGCCAGTTCGCGTACCCTTTGTGCCGGATGCGGTCCGCCATAGTTTGGAGCGCACAGGCAAAGCCATTTTGGTGGCGCGGCATGGCGAGGGTTTGTTTGCCACTGAGCATGCGGCGAAGCTTTTTGGTTTTGAGACGGTGCCAGGGTTGTTCAGCCTGCCAAGACTTTGGGAAAATTTGGCCACGTCCGGCAGCGGCGCGGTATTGGCCTTGGTTACAGCCAGCGGTGAAACGCAAAGCTTTCATGTCAGCCGTGCCTATATTCCTTGGCAAAATGGCAGAGCTGATCAATTTGTGCTGAGCGCTGTTGCGGCAGAGTGCGTGATCGACGAAAAACCAACGGTTGTCCTTGATGAAGCCCCTGCCCCCATCGCAAAAGCTGTTGACGTTCCTGTAATGGAATTGCATCCAGAACCCACGCCGGTTCCTGAGGTCATAGCAGTGCCGGTGGTCGCAACGGATCCTGAAACTGCAATTGCCTATGAAGAACTGAAATCAATTCTCGATGTTGCCACAGATGGTATTATCACGCTCGACACGGAAAGCCATATCTTGAGCTTCAGCGCCGGAGCGGAATCGATTTTTGGATTGACGCAAGCCGAAGTTTTGGGGCGTCCCCTGGCGACGCTGCTGAAATCGGAAAGCCGCAAGGTCTTGCGTGACTATGTGGCTGGCCTCAGCGGCCCCGGCCTTGCCAGCGTGTTCAACGACGGGCGCGAAGTGGTGGCCGCCACACGTGAAGGCAATAGCGTTCCGTTATTTCTCACCATCAGCCATTTACAATCACCGCGCTCCAAGGCCGCATTCTGTGCTGTGGTGCGCGACGTCAGCTCATGGAAACGCACAGAGCAAGAGTTGCGGCACGCCAAGGACGTCGCGGAAAAAGCCAGCAGCCAGAAGTCAGATTTTCTGGCCCGCATCAGCCATGAATTGCGCACGCCCCTCAACGCCATCATGGGCTTTTCGGAAGTCATGCGCACAGAGCGTTTTGGCGAATTGAAAAATGATAAATACCGCGCTTATGCCAATGACATTCACGACAGTGGCGCGCATTTGCTGGCGCTGATTAATGACTTGCTTGACCTTTCAAAAGTTGAATCCGGCAAACTGGAATTGAACTTCACGGCCGAGAGCATTTCCGATGCTACAGATTACGCGATGAAGCTGTTACAGGAAGAAGCCCGTACCTCTCGCGTGCTTGTGCGCACAGCCTTTCCGGCAAAAATGCCGCGTGTGGTTGCTGATCACAGGGCGCTGCGGCAGATCCTGCTGAACTTGCTGTCCAACGCGGTGAAATATACCAATGCCGGCGGACAAGTCATTGTATCAGCGGCGACTGAAGCTGATGGGTCTATGGTGGTGCGCGTGAAAGACACCGGCATTGGCATGACCGATGCGCAATTGCAGGATGCGCTTCAGCCATTCACCCGGGTTGAATCGGCCAATCGCGAGCGGCAAGGCACTGGCTTGGGATTACCTTTGACCAAGGCTTTGACCGAGGCCAATCGTGCAAAGTTGAACATGACAAGTGCGCCCAATCAAGGCACCACTGCGGAAATCGTGTTTCCGGGAACGCGGGTATTGGCAGAATAAATGAGCGGCGCAATCGCGGGCGGCAACAGAACTCTTCCGCATATCGGAATGGCGGTACTGGCATTGTTCACGTCATTGCCAATGCTGGCTATTTTCGTTCTCGCACTTGGAAAAAGCTCAACCGGCTGGCCGACTAACTTTTGGCAATTGCTAGGAAATACAGTAGCCCTTTGTGGTGGCGCAGGTGTTATCGCACTGCTCATCGGTACGGTGATGGCGTGGCTCGTCAGCTTTCATATTTTTCCAGGCAGACGATTTTTGAAATGGATGGCGCTGCTACCGCTGGCACTTCCCGGCTATATCATTTCATTTGTGTACGTTGATGCCCTCACCTTCGCAGGTCCGTTACAACAAGCGTTGCGAGACGCATTTGGTTGGGCACGCCCCGGTGACTATTGGTTTCCAGAGATTCGCTCGATCGGTGGCGGTGCTGTGGTATTGGGCTTTGCGCTTTACCCTTATGTCTATTTGGCGGGCCTTGCGGCCTTCATGCGTCAACCGATGAACCAATTGCATGTCGCCAGAACTTTGGGTCGCAGCCGGTTTCAAGCATTTCTACAAATTGCGCTTCCCCAAGCCCGCGCGGCACTGGCCATAGGCACGCTCTTGGTCATCATGGAATGTATGAATGATATCGGTGCCGCAAGTTTCTTCGGCGTGAGTACATTGACCACAGCTGTCTATACGACGTGGCTCGATCAAGGTGACCTACGAGGTGCGGCGCAATTGGCCTCTTTGCTTATTCTATTTATGGCGCTGCTGGTTTATCTGGAAACAGTTGCCAAAGCCCGCACTTTGCGTGACGGCAAAAATGCTGAGCGCGTGCAGCGTGTGAGATTTGACGGGCAAATGGGCATCATCGCAACGATGGCCATGGCAATGCCGATTGTCATTGGTTTTTTCGTGCCCATTGTTTTGCTGATCGGCCATGCATTTCGTCGCGCAGATGAAGTTTTGTCTTCCGACACTTTGGCAGCCCTTGGACGCTCGACGATGTTGGCCCTGCTTGCCTGTGCCGTGACGGTTTCGTTGGCGCTGTTGATGTCGCACCTCGCTCGCGGCAGTACCTCGCAGAGTCTCCGGTCATATGTCAGGTTTGCAAGTCTTGGATATGCTTTGCCCGGCACTATTTTGGGCATTGGCGTGCTGGTTCCTTTTGGACAGTTTGACCAATGGCTCAACCGCGTGCTGAATGCTTGGACTAACACCGGGCCCGGGCTCTTGCTGTCTGGCGGCATTTTTGCTTTGGTGTTTGCCTATGCCACGCGTTTTCTGATTATCCCTGTGTCTCATATCGAAGATGGCATGCAGAAAATCCCGATGAATTATGACTATGCTGCAAGCACACTGGGACGTCGCACGTGGTTTGTGTTCCGCAGCATCCATTTGCCACTTCTAAGACCGTCGCTCATTTCTGCCAGTCTGCTGGTGATTGTTGATGCGATGAAAGAGCTGCCTGCCACACTTATTTTACGGCCGTTTGATTTTGAGACTTTGGCAACGCGGGTGTTTTCACTGGCATCGCTCGGGCAATTTGAGTCAGCTGCAATCCCAGCGCTTTTGATTGTGCTCGCAGGCTTTATTCCCGTTGTCGTATTGTCGCGGAACTTACGTGCCCGAGATTAAACCGCCATCAAACCGCCGCAAGCAGCCGCTCAATGACTGACATGACAAATTCCCGCCCGCTGTTTCTCGTCGTCATCACGATCTTGTTGGTGCTGGTGGCATTGATGGTGTTTTGGTTGGCCGCGATGCCGCAGCAGCTCTTAGGAACACTTAAGCACGGCATGATGGACCAGGGTGGTTTTAAATTGGAAGCCAGTGCTCCTGAAATATCTTTCAATGACGGCATCGCACTGAAACTGAATGCAGTCAGCCTGAGCAATGACAGCGAGACTTCGCTTTCCGCAGAAAGCATGACTGTAAAAATGCGATTTTCGTCGTTATTCGGCGGAGGTTTTTCGGCGGAGGATATTGTTCTCAACAAGGCTGTTGTGACGCTCAATGTTTCGCCGGACGCAAAGCTACCCGTATTACTCCGTGGACGGATTGTTTTGAAAGAGTCGAGTTTACGGTTGCGTGACACCACAACCAAGGGCGTTGTGAGTTTGAGTGACGTGAATGGTAGTGTGGCAACGCTTGCTGACGGCAGCCTTAAAGCGGATGTAAATTTTCTGTTGGCGGATAGGCTCACCACTTTTGTAGGCGAAGTCGAAAGTGCCGGGCGTTTGTTCAGCTCCGGCAGCCCTGCTGATTTTACTGTGTCAGCACCCGGCATGTTGTTTGGTTTTTCAGGACAAGCCAAATTTGTCAAAGGTGTTGAGTTTGCTGGCCAAACCAATGTGGAGGCAAATAATACTGCTGCATTGTTCCGCTGGCTGGGCATGCCGCTTGAACTGCTGGAAGGCAGCGGCCCCTTCAGAATGCTCAGTGGTTTGTCGTCACAAGGTCACTCCCTGAAGTTTGAAAACCTCGTAGTGAATATGGGTGAAGAGACCATCACCGGCAAGGCGTCACTATCCGTCGGGCCAGATCGCGTGGCACTTTCCGGCGATGTCGATATCTCGCGCATCTCACTGTTGCCGAAGACTGCTGTGCTTGCTCAAGGTTGGAGCGAAAAACCAATCACGCTTTCGGATTTTACGGCCCTGGATTTTGACCTCACATTACGGGCGAAACAACTGGAATTACGTGGGCGAAAATTGGGGGCGATGAATGCGAAGATCACATCTGAGGCACAGACCATCGAACTTGTGTTGCCGCAACAAAAGCTTGCGGGTGGCGATGTTGAGACTGGTTTTACGATAAGTGTTCAAAACGGCTTTTTGTCGCTCGTCAGCGCGTTTGATTTGGCAGAGGTCGAAACAAAAGTGATTTTGGGTGGTTTGTTTGGAATGGACGCAGTCCAAGGGCCGCTCATGACTTCAGGTCATCTGACAATGCGGGGTAAAACTCCAGCTGAACTTATTTCAACAATGGAAGGTCAGTGGAATCTCAAAGCAACTGATGCAACAGTTTCCAACCTTGATTTCACAGCAATGCTTTCAAACCCAACAAAAGGCTGGCCTACGCAAGCCGATATGTCAGGCAAAGCTTTTGACTTGGATATGATCGCAGACGTAAAAGATGGCATCGCAACTGTTGAGCGCTTTACACTCAAAAATGGGTCTAAAAATTTGAACCTGAAGGGCGAAGTTGATATTTTGCGGCAGGCTTTTGATTTGCAGGTGGGACCGCTGTGGTTGACCGGGCCGTGGTCTTTGCCGGAGGTGAAAACACGATGATAAGGATACAAGAACAGGCCTTTGATGTGGGCCATGAGTTGATGGCGATCAAGCGGGGTAAAACCCGCATCGGCGGCACGGCACTCTTTGTCGGCACAGTGCGTGACATCAATGACGGTGCTGAGGTGACGGCTCTGACGCTTGAACACTATCCCGGCATGACTGAAAAAGCACTTGCTGACATCGAGACCGAAGCACGGAAGCGTTGGCTTTTGGATGACGTCTTGATTGTCCACCGTTACGGACGAATGGAATTGGGCGACGATATTGTGCTGGTGATCTGCTGTTCCGAACACCGCGACAATGCCTTTGATGCCTGCCGCTTCCTCATGGATTTTCTAAAAACACGCGCACCGTTTTGGAAGTTGGAAGAAGGCGGCGGCGATAAAAAATGGGTCGATGCCCGCGAAAGTGACGACGCAGCAGCGGCGCGCTGGACAAAATAATGCGATGGCGCGGTGTTGGTTATGAATGGGGCGGCGTGGCTCTTCTACTGGGGGTGTTGCTTGCCATTCACACCTTTCAACCCGAATGGACTGGCATTGTTGTTGGAAAAACCGAGAAACCCGGCACGACCTATCAAGCTATAGATGGTGATTCTTTTAAGTCCGGCTCCATCGAAATCCGGCTTCACGGCATTGATGCGCCGGAATACCGACAAACTTGCCGCGATGGCTCCAACAAGCAACAACCCTGCGGAAAACTGGCGCGGGATGCACTGTCAAAACTCATCCGTACACGCAGCATCACATGCACCATCATTGATCGTGATCGTTATGGCCGACAGGTTTCTATATGTCGTGATGGTACCGTCGACATCAACCGTGAGATGGTTCGCCTGGGTTGGGCTGTTGCCTATCGTAAACATGCCTTGAGTTATGTATCTGCCGAGCGCGAAGCCAGGTCCACAAAGCGTGGTATCTGGGCGTGGTCGTTTGAAAGGCCGGAGGATTACCGCGCAAAAAACCGCGCTGTTCAAGGCAGCGCGGTTGGAAATGTTTTCAAAGACGAGTGATTAAATCTTCACTGCACCCTTGCCATCATGTTCAAAACACAAATCCAGCACGCGTTGTAAATCAGCGGCGCGGCGGAAGTCCGGGTTGCCATTTTTTCCTTCCACGCAAGCTGTTACAAATTTGCGATAGTTGGTTTCAACAGGCGTTGGCTTGATGGTGTTCCACGCCATGGTGTGGATGTTTTCACCCAAGCACATGCGAAGTTCCGTCCAGCCTTCAAAGTGCTTTACTTCCACAGCACCTTTGTCGCCGTGTATGCGCAAATGCAATTCATTGTCGTGGCCCGTCATGAAGCGTGAGGCTTGGATGATGCCGAGGGCTCCGTTGGAAAACTCAACCGTCGAAACAAAGCTATCGTTTGCATCGAGGGGATACTCGCCGATTTTATTGCCTGGGGCCTTGTCAAAGGTTTTCAATCTGGCTTGTACTGACACCGGCATAGCATCACAGGCGAAGCTGGCGAAATCCATGATGTGAATACCGACGTCACCCAGCACGCCCAATGAACCGTGCTTGTGCGACAGGCGCCATAGCCACATTGGCAACTCATTCCACTTGCCCCAATGATTGCCGACCAGCCAAGACTGGCGATAGCTCGCCTCCACATGGCGAATATTGCCGAGTTGACCGGAGGTCACCAATTTTCGCGCTTCGTGCAAGGCCGCGACATTGCGATAGGTCAGGTTCACCATATTGATGAGGCCTGCCTTATCAGCTGTCGTTGCCATTTCATCGGCGAGTTTGAAATTTTCCGCCAGTGGTTTTTCGCAAAACACATGTTTTTTGGCAGCGAGCAGTTTCATCGTCGTGGGGTAATGAATGGAATCCGGCGTCACGTTGGCGGCGGCATCAAATTGTCCCCAGGCAATGGCCTTGTCCAAATCTTCAAAGTGGTTTTTGATGCCGAAAGCCTTGGCGAATTCGGCTGCCCTGCCCGGCACCACGTCAACAGTGCCAACAAGTTCACAGCGCGGGTCTTCACTGAACGCTGTGGCATGGGCCTTGGCCATGCCGCCTGTGCCGAGAATAAGAATACGAATTTTTTTGGTCATCAACGGAATCCCTCTTCGCCGTCTTCATGCAGGCGCGGACCTTTGATTTCAAGCGGGATTGGTGCTTTATCAGCGGGAACATTAGGTGACGGGTGAATGCCGGCCCATGGCTTTGCCGGGTTATAGGCCCAGCGCGTGGCATTCTTGATCACCTTCAAGACGAGCGGATTGTGATAGGCGGTATAGGCCTCATGGCCCGGGCGGAAATAAAACACGTTGCCTGCACCACGGCGATAGGTGACACCGGATCGAAACACTTCACCACCTTCGAAATGCGAGATCATCACGGTTTCCAGTGGTTCCGGAATCGAGAAGGGCTCACCATACATTTCTTCGTTTTCAATCTCGATCATCTCAGGCAGGCCCTGTGCAATCGGGTGATTGGGGTTAATGATCCAGACCCGTTCCTTTTCGCCAGCTTCCCGCCACTTCAGGGAACAAGGCGTTCCCATCAGCTTCTTGAAAATCTTGGAGTAGTGACCGGAGTGCAGAACAATCAGCCCCATGCCTTCCCACACTCGTTTTGCCACGCGTTCAACAATTTCGTCCTTTACTTCGCCGTGCGCGGTATGGCCCCACCACAAAAGCACATCTGTTTCGTCCAAACGCTTCTGCGACAGGCCATGCTCAGCATCGTCGTCCAGCAGCGCATGATCAACGATGAAGTCCTTGTCGCCTTTGTAAGCGCTCTTCAAAGCCCCGTGCATGCCTTTGGGATAAAGTGAGGCAACCAGCTTATTGGTTTGCTCGTGGCGGTGTTCGTGCCAAATCAAAGTTCTTATTGTCATTTGCCTTCAATTCTCTTTCCGTTGTCATCAAAGCGATGAACATGCGAGTCCGTTGCTTTCAAGTGAACTTTGTCACCATTCTTCACGGCTGTTTTGCCGTTTTCACGCGTAGTGATTAAGCCATGATCGGTTTTAACGTATATGAAGCTATCGCTACCCAGCACTTCGGTATATTCAACGCTGCCCGTGATGGTACTTGCTGAAGCCCTCGCAACAATTTCAAGATGCTCAGGCCGAATACCCATTGTCTTGCATTTCAGGCGTTCAGCGGGTGCACCTGTTATCAAGTTCATTTTTGGTGACCCGATGAAACCGGCCACGAACGTGTTGCCGGGTTTTTCATAAAGTTCCATTGGCGTTCCCACTTGCTCAATGCGGCCCGCCTGTAACACTACGATACGATCAGCCAGCGTCATGGCTTCCACCTGATCGTGAGTGACGTAGACCATTGTGGTGTTGGGCATGTCGCGCTTTAACTTGGCGATTTCCATCCGGGTTTGAACGCGTAAAGCTGCATCCAAGTTGGACAAAGGCTCATCGAACAGAAACACTTTTGCACCGCGCACAATAGCGCGACCGATGGCAACACGTTGGCGTTGCCCCCCCGACAAAGCTTTTGGCAAACGTGCAAGGTATGGCGTGAGTTGCAGAAGCTCGCCAACCTTCTCGACTTTTTTCCTGATCTCGTCTTTTGGCAAGCCTTGATTTTCCAGAGCAAATGAAATGTTTTCGTAAACACTCATATGCGGATAGAGCGCATAGGATTGGAACACCATGGCAATGCCGCGTTTACTTGGTGGCACTTCATTCACAACAGCGTTGTCAATTTCGAGAACACCAGACGAGATTGTTTCGAGGCCACAGATGGAGCGCAACAATGTTGATTTACCGCAGCCTGAGGGGCCTACGAAGACCATGAACTCGCCTGACTTTATTTCGAGGCTTACGTCTTTGAGAATATGGACGGCACCATAAGACTTGTTGAGTTTCGTAAGTTTGATGTCAGCCATGTCAGCCTCCCTTTACCGAACCAGCCAGCAGGCCGCGCACGAAATAACGTTGCAGTGCAAAGAACACAGTGAGCGGCACCACAATTGTGATGAAGGCCGATGCGGTCAGAATTTCCCAGTTGCCGCCGCGCGAACCAAGCAGTCCATTCAACTTTCCAATCAGCACGAGCTGGTCTTCGCCCGAGCCCAGGAACACGATGGCCACCAGCAAGTCATTCCACACCCACAGGAACTGGAAGATGGCAAATGATGCCAGTGCCGGAAAGCAGAGGGGAAGCACGATGCGCAGGAATATCTTGAAGTCATTGGCCCCATCGACTTGTGCTGATTCAATCAGATCTCGCGGCAAGCCTGCGATGTAACTGCGGAGCAGATAGATAGCGAAAGGAAGCCCGAAGCCTGTATGCGCCAACCATATTCCGAGATAGGTTTTCGACAGAAAGCCAGAGGCGTTGTAAATCTTCAACAGCGGGATCAACGACATTTGCAGCGGCACAACCAGCAAGCCAACAATGACCGCAATGATGAAGCCACGTCCCGGCAGCTTCATCCACGCCAAGGCGTAAGCCGCAAAAGCGGCAATCAAAATCGGGATGATGGTTGCCGGAATTGTCACTGTCAGAGAGTTTACAAATGCCCGTCCGATGCCTTCTGAAAACAACACGTTGCTATAGTTTTCGGTGGTGAATTTCGGCGGCACTGAAGTGATGTAGAACAAACGTTGTCCGCGATCGCCTTCAAATGCAACAGGCGATGTAAAAACATAAGACCCATCGGCATTGACGATGAGCGTTTTTCCGTCTTCCAATATCGCGGGCGCACCTGCTACGAACTCGTCCGGCTTTTGAACCTTGAGGCCATAGGCTTTCACCACGCCTGCGGTTTCAGCGCTTTCAAACAGGCATCCTGCAATTTCAAATTTTCCGTCTTTGTTTACTTGCTTGGCGGGTTCGGCCATGCGGCCTTGGGCTGATCGGTCGGTGGTGGAAAGAGCAGTCCACCAGCCTGACGTTGAAATCAGGTTTTTGTCGCGCAACGACGACACCAAAAGACCTGCTGTCGGGAATGTCCAGATACCGACAATCAGCAAAACCGCCAAATGCAGAGCAAACTTGGAAGGTTCAAGTTTAATGCGATCCCACATGATCAATGCCCCCCCTTTTGTTCAGCATTGGCCTGGCGAATGTTCCAGATCATGATGGGCAAAACGGCGAGCATGATGATGATGGCAATGGCAGCACCGCGGCCAAAATCTCCGCCACCACGGAACATCCAGTCAAACATCAGGTTGGCCAGAACCTGCGTGTCCCATTGGCCGTTGGTCATGGTCAAAACGATGTCGAATACTTTCAGCACCAGCACGGTGATTGTCGTCCACACCACGATGATGGTGGTCTTGATTTGCGGCACCATAATGCGCCAAAAAATTTTAAAAGGACCAGCGCCGTCGATGGTTGCCGCCTCGATTGTATCTTCGGGAACACCGCGCAGGGCTGCACCCAAAATAACCGTAGCAAAGCCGGTTTGAATCCAGATCAGAATGACCATCAAGAAAAAATTGTTCCAGAACGGCAATGATATCCACACCTGTGGGGAACCACCGAACCATTCAACCACGGCATTGAGAATGCCGATCTGTTCCTGGCCTTCGCCACGATAGTCATAGACGAATTTCCAGATCACCGATGCGCCGACAAAGGAAATGGCGAGTGGCAGAAACACCAGACTTTTCGCCAATTGTCCCCACCAAATTTTGTCGGTGAGAACAGCGATGATCAAACCAAAGAATGTGCAGGCCGCAGGCACCACCAGCAACCACAGAAGATTGTTGAAAATCGAAGTGCGAAACTGGGTGTCGTTGAAGGCCCAGGCATAATTGTTGAAGCCCACGAATTTGTCGCCGGCATTGTCGTGAAACGACAACCATATGGTTTGTATCACGGGGTAGACCAAATACAGGGTCAGCAAAATCAGTGCCGGGCCGAGAAACAACCAAGGCCGGATTGACGACTGCAATTTCAAATTCCGGATGGAGCGGTCGTCATTGCTGGCATTCACCGGCAACATCTTATCGAGCAAAATGTTTGAGCCGTAAAAATAAGCGAGACAGCCGCCAACGCCAATCAACACTGTAATCAGGGCGGAAAACAATTGAGCAGTCATGGCCATTTCTCCCCAGCGACGCGCGATATACGTTCACATGACATCACCACGTCATTTGGGAAGAGTCATGCGGAAAAGAGAAAATGAAAGCGGCCAGCACGATGCGACCAGCCGCTTTCAGGTTTTCGGGAGGAAATCGAAAACCGTTGTGATAAAAAGTTCGGTTGCCGCGCCCCCGACAGCAACCGAATTCCTGCTTTACTTGAGTTCGTCCCAAGCCTTTTGGATGCCAGCGGCAGTGTCAGCGGCAGACTTGCCACCTACAAAGTCCACCATGCCAGTCCAGAATGCGCCTGCGCCGATTTTACCTGGCATCAGGTCCGAACCGTCGAAACGGAACGTTGTTGCTGTCGTCATGATTTCACCTTGCTTGCGTGCGGCATCGCTGCCGTAAGCTGCTTGGTTTGCAGTCTTCAACGGCGTCAAGAAGCCACCGTCCATCATCCAGATTTCGTGGGCCAATGGCATCTTCAAGAAGTCGATGAAGGCGCGTGTGGCTTTTGAATCTTTGGTGATGGTGAACAATGTGCCTGCACCCAACACTGGCTTACCGAGGTCGGCCATGGCTGCGTAAGTAGGCATGTAGAAGAAGTCAGCATCGGTTCCAAGTTTCGTGCCTTCTGGGAAGAAGGCTGGAATGAACGAGGCTTGGTGATGCATGTAGCACTTTGGCGGTGACGAGAAGAGACCCTTCGGGCTGTCACGGAAGTCAGCCGAAGCCACACCGGCAGCGCCACCGTCAACATAGGCATCGTTCTTGGCGAATGAGCCAAAGATTTCCATGGCGTTGATCACTGCAGGATCGGTGAACTTCACTGTGTTGGCAACCCAGCCATCATAAACTTCTGGCTTTTGGGTGCGCAGCATAATGTCTTCCATCCAGTCGGTTGCAGGCCAACCGGTTGCACCGCCTGAACCCAGACCAATGCACCAAGGCTTGCCACCATCTTTGACGATCTTGTCGGACAGAGCGATCATTTCTTCCATGGTGTTTGGAATCGCATAACCAGCGTCTTTGAAGTTTTCCGGGCTGTACCAAACAAGCGACTTCACGTCGGTCTTGTAGGAGAAGCCAAAGAACTGGGTTTTGCCGTCTTTGTCCTTCGACGTGCCGATGTCGACCCATGATTGGCCAGCACCGTAGTTTTCAACCATCCAAGCTTTATCAGCATCGGTCAATGGCGACATGAAGCCTTTGGCTGCAAGGTCAGCAATGAGGCCTGGCTGTGGCAACACGGTGATGTTTGAAGGTGAACCCGCTTGGGTATCAATCACGACTTGCTGTTCGTAGTTTTCAGATGAGGCATACTTCACATCAGCGCCGGTGGCCTGACGGAAATATTCGAGAACCACTTGGACGTGGGTTTCGTCTTCACCACGCCATGGTCCAAAAATTGTAAGAGTTTCACCCTTGAGATCAACCTTCTTCAGGTCTTCAAGGTTCGCCCATGTGAATGGGCCTTCGCCTGGCTTGTACTTCAAGTCAGCGGACAAAGCTGGCGCAGCCAACGCCAAGGCAAACAATGCTGCCGATACGGCCAAACGCAATTTCATTAGATATCCTCCCTGATAATCCATGTCATTTATGATCCCGAGCACCTTGCGATCAATGTCGTTTCCAAAGCGCTTTGAATAATGTATGGCTAAACTGCATCTCCGCGAGAGTCAAGTTAAAACCAAGAATGAGGCTGATTTTATTGATTATTTGCTGCATTGCAATAATCTATATTGCATCTGCGAAGTCAATATCTGTGACGGAAGCATGAGAGAGCTTGAAAGCGCTTTGACGATTCACTAGGGTGCAAAGCCATGAATCTTCGTGATCTTTCTGCCATCCTTAACTTGTCGCAAACCACTGTCAGTCGGGCACTGAACGGTTTTCCGGAAGTGTCGGAAGACACGCGTGTTCGCGTGCGCGCTGCAGCAGAGTTGCATGGCTACCGCCCATCAGCCGCGGCAAGGCGTTTGGCCACCGGACAATCGGGAACACTCGGCGTGGTATTCCCGCGCGAACGCAACATGCTTGGCGATTTGTTATTCACCGAGTTTTTGGGCGGTTGCGTGTCGCAAGCATCGGACCAAGGTTATGACATCACTTTGGCCATGGCGTCTGGCGCGCAAACGGAAGAATCGGTTTATCGCCGCGCCGTGCGTTCCGCACGCGTGGACGCCATGATCCTGTCCAGCCCGCTACTGGCTGATACCCGGCTTGAATTGTTGCGCGGTCTCAACATGCCATTCATTGTACATGGCCGGACCACCTCATCAGCGCCCTATCCGTTTCTGGACATTGATAATGAAGACGCATTTTTTAAGGCTGGGAAGTTGCTGACGGATTTGGGACATAAGCGCATCGCTTTGCTCAACTTTGATATGGGCTATAATTTCGCCAACGACCGCTTAAATGGATATCTGCATGCTTTGTCGCAGGCGGGCATTGAACGGGATTGCAGTTTGATTTCTCAGTCTATGATGACTGAGCAAGGTGGCGCTGAAGAAGCACAGCGTATGTTGAAATCGCAAAACCCACCTACTGCGTTTCTGTGTTCATCAATATCACAAGCCCAGGGTGTACGACGTGTGGCAAAAGAAAAAGGGCTGGTGATTGGCAGGGATATTTCTTTGATCGCCCATGATGACTTGTTGCATGAGATCCGTGCCGAAAATTTTGATCCGCCTTTGACGTCAACTCAATCGTCAATCGGTGATGCTGGAAAACGCTTGGTGGCGCTTCTCATTGCGCAACTCACAGAGCCGACGGCAAGTTTCGTCAACGAGATATGGCCGGTTGATTTGGTCGTGAGAGCCTCAACAGGGGCGCGGGTGCCGACTGATTAACTTACGTCTGCAACTTATCTGCAAAGGTCTTTCGAAAAGCTGCCGGGCTTTTTTGGAAGCGCTGCTCAAAGGCGGCATAAAAACTTGAAAGCGAACCAAAACCGCAATCAAAAGCGATGCTGGCAACTGCCAAATCAGACCCGATCAACATGGATTGCGCAGTATCCAACCGGTGGCGCGTGATAGATTGCTTAATCGTCAATCCCATGGCCTTTTTAAAAAGCGTCATGGCATAGTTGGGATGTAATTCCGCAGCCGCAGCGACTTGCTCTGTGCCGACATCTTCAAGCGCATGCTCACTGATAAAACGCGCCATACGTTCGACTTTTACGGCACGGTCATGGTCAGGGCTCGCCCAGGCCTTATGCGGCGCAAGTGGCGTTACCTCTCGCAGATCACGCCAACCCTCACGATCAATGCGGCGCACGCGGGCCGTCAGTTCATCCCTAACGATTTGTTCGAGCTGCACATCATCGGCGAGCAAATCTTCGCGCCAACGCTGAAACATCAAACCGTCATAAGGTTTCACATCGAGCGCTTCGATGAGGGCACCACGGAAAATCGCTTCGCGCAAACGGCTGAGAACCGGGAGTTCGATGAACACCGACATGGGCACATAGATCACCACGAATTGCGTGCCGTCATCGCACTCAATAGCCTGATGTGGAATCATGCCCCAGAACAGTGCCAGCTGCCCTTCGGTCAAAGTCAGCTCGCGGCCATCATACCAATAGGACATCGATCCCTTCAAAATGAAATTCAGCTCCACCTGGCTGTGCATATGGGGGCTGCCCATGGTATAAACCGTGGTTGTAATACCCGCGCAAAACTGATGGTTTCCGAAAACTTCGACGGGGTAGTTCGTTCCAATGGCAGAATGTATGCGCACACCTTCGCTTGGGGGCTGCGGCTTCGCTTGGCGGTTTTGATTACTGGGCATGGATTTCTCGAATAGTAAGCCAGAATCTTAGGATTCAGGAAGCGAACCGGACTTTCGCGGTAGAGACTTGTCGAAAAGAACATCAAGGTCAAGGCTTAACCTGTAGCTATAATCAAAAATGCGCAGGGGACTTCAACCGCCTCCATGGTGGGGGCGGGTCAAGGGAGGAATACGATGACATTCATGAAGGGCCTTTCGGGCCTTGCATTAGCACTCACACTTTCAGCTTCAACGGCACTTGCCGGAGAATTGGTTCTGAACTCAGACCAATCTGATCCAGCACCGAAGAAGGCCATGGAAGAATTGATCGCCGGCTTTGAAGCCGCCAATCCAGACATCAAAGTAAAGTGGAACAACTTCGACCACGAAGGTTACAAGTCCGCCATCCGTAACTTCCTGACCGCTGATGCGCCAGACGTTGCTGCTTGGTATGCTGGTAACCGCATGGCTCCATTTGTTAAAGCCGGACTGTTCGAAGATGTGTCGGACGTTTGGGAAGCCAATGGCCTCAATGATCAATTGAAGTCAGCTGCTGCTTCGCTCACCAGCGACGGTAAGAAGTGGGGCGTTCCCTACACCTACTATCAGTGGGGCATTTACTACAACAAAACAGTGTACAAGAACGCTGGCGTTGAAGTGCCAAAGACCTGGGCTGAATTTGTTGCCGCTTGCGAAAAATTCAAAGCTGCAGGTGTGGATTGCTTGACCACCGGTACAAAGGCTCTGTGGCCTGGTGCAGGCATTTTCGACTACATCAACATGCGCACCAATGGCTATGAGTTCCACATGGACTTGACCGCTGGTAAAGTGGCTTGGACCGATGCAAAGGTCAAAGCGACATTTGCTGAATGGGCCAAGATCACCCCATACATCACTGCAAACGCTGCTGCCATTGACTGGCAAGACGCTGCTGCATTGCTGTCACAAGGCAAGGCTGCCAACTACGTGATGGGTAACTTCGCAGTTGCCACATTCAAAGACGGCGGCATGACCAATGACACGCTTGGCTACATGATATTCCCGGAAATCACCCCTGGAATTCCACGTGCCGAAGAAGCGCCAACGGATACCTTCCACATTCCGTCGGGTGCCAAGAACAAGGCTGATGCCAAGAAATTCTTGGCTTATCTGGCTTCACCAGATGCGCAGTCAAAGATGAACGCCACACTAGGCCAGCTGCCTGTGAACAACAAGTCCACAGTCGGCGACGATCCGTTCATCAAGGCTGGTTTTGAATCATTGTCGAGCGCTTATGCGCTTGCACAATTCTTTGACCGTGACGCGCCTGCCGATATGGCAAAGGCCGGCATGGAAGGCTTCCAGGAGTTCATGGCCAAGCCAGAAAACATCGACGCCATTCTCGAACGTCTCGAGAAGGTCCGTGGGAAAGCTTATAACTAAGTAATCCCCACGGGGCCGGA
>JAYUQS010000161.1:0-9272 GCA_043756645.1 Hyphomicrobiales bacterium
CCAGTTCTTCGGCGATTTTCTTTTTCGTCGCTACCATCACTGAAATTGTGGGCGCGTTGTTTGCTTCCGTTGCTTCGGGCGTTGCAGCCGTTTGCGCGAAGGCCACACTGCCCAAAAGCTGGGCTGCAAAAACAGTCGTCAAAAACACGTTACGCATGATCCAACTTTCCTTCATTCCGCTGCTTGATTGCTCTGGCTTTCGGCAAACTCAGCCAGTTTTTGCTCCAAATATGTGACACTTGCTGTCAGCACCGCTTCGCCGTAGCCCATGACGAAACTGCCAGCAGGATCTTCAGCGCATTCGGCTTTGCATTCGGCGATATTCAACAAATCCTCTTTCAGGTCCGCCAATTGCTTTTTGATAGAAGCTATACGGTGGTCATGCGGGATGTGGTGCTGCAACAGCATAATAAAAAGAAATTCAGACTTGTATTTGTCCCGCGCAGGCAAAACCTGTAACTCTTTCGTCAAGGCGGTAACCCCGACCGGGGTGATGGCATAAACCTTCTTGTCAGGCTTTCCGGACTGTTCTTCTTCGCGCACTGTCACCATGCCTTCCACCGCCAATTGGTTGAGGGCCGGATAAATTGAGCCATAGCTTGCTTCCATGAAATGACAGAACAGACCTTCCTCAAAGTCTTTCTTGATTTCATAACCCGTCGCTTCGCGCAGCGAGAGATAGCCCAGACAAAGTGTGCGAACGTTCAATGTGGGAAAACTCCAATATATTCATTTCCGATATATATCGGTTTAGGCCAATTTGGCCGCGCGGTCAATTAAGTTGGAGCCCGTTTTGGGTTTGTATCACTTGTATTCGTTATTTGCTTTCACTAAAGGACGGTCAAGAGGCCGCTATGAGCCACACACAGGGCGCATCTGCGTCAGCAACATAAGGGGGGCGGAATGGAGTATTTTCTCCAGCAGCTCATTAACGGACTCACATTGGGGTCTATCTATGGTTTGATCGCCATCGGTTATACGATGGTTTATGGCATCATTGGCATGATCAATTTTGCTCATGGTGATATCTTCACCGTTGGTGCATTTATGGCGCTGATCGTGTTTCTCGGCCTGACCACATATGTCGGCGGCCTTCCGGTTTCCGTGACCCTGATTGTGATGATGGCGGTTGCCGTTGTGCTCACCAGTTTGTGGAATTGGACCATTGAGCGCGTCGCCTACAAACCATTGCGCGGCTCGTTTCGTCTTGCCCCGCTGATTACAGCCATCGGCATGTCGATTGCACTGTCCAACTTCCTGCAAGTGTCCCAAGGTCCCGGCAACAAGGCCATCCCAGCCACCATTGGCGGTAAATTCTACATTACAGAGAACGTCACAATCTCCGGCAAGCAAGCCGCGATTTTTATCACAACTTTCGTTCTTCTCGTGATCTTCTGGTACATTGTCCACAAAACCCCACTGGGCCGCGCCCAACGCGCTTGCGAGCAGGACCAGAAAATGGCGGCTCTCGTCGGCATCAATGTCGATAAAACCATTTCCGTGACTTTCGTCATGGGGGCTGCACTTGCCGCCGTCGCTGGCACGTTATACCTCGCATATTATGGCGTGATCGATTTCACCTCGGGCTTTGTGCCCGGTGTGAAAGCTTTTGCTGCTGCGGTTTTGGGGGGCATCGGATCGCTTCCCGGTGCCGTGATTGGCGGACTTCTCATTGGCATTATCGAAGCCATGTGGTCAGGCTACTTCTCGATCGACTATAAAGACGTCGCCGCCTTCAGCATCCTCGCCATCGTTCTCATCTTCTTCCCCAGCGGTCTGATGGGCCGCCCTGAAGTGGAAAAGGTCTAATCCCATGTCCACAACTGTTCAACCACAAAACGACATAATGGCGCGTGCGATCAAGGACGCGTTTTATGCAGGCGTTGTTGCACTTGGGCTGTTTATTCTGTTGATCGGCTTCAAGGTCGACCAGAACATGCGCAATGAATTTATCTTGTCGCAGCGTTGGCATGTGTTGGTCATTGCGGTTTTGCTGTCAGCCGCCGTGCGGTTCTGCCTCACCGCTTTCATCATGCCCGCTTACACGCAAAACAAGGCTGATCGCAAAGCGGCTGTTGTCGCGTCAGACGCTCCACCAAGTTGGCTGGCCACTCATAAGAATAAGCTGATCGTGGCGTTTTTGCTGCTTTATCCGCCACTGGTGTTGATGTCGCTTGGACCCAGTGGAGCCCTGAAGTGGGTCGATAACTTCGGCATTCAAATTCTGATTTATGTGATGCTGGCGTGGGGGCTGAACATCGTTGTTGGCCTCGCAGGTTTGCTGGATTTGGGATATGTCGCTTTCTATGCGGTAGGAGCTTATACTTACGCCCTGCTCTCCCTTCACTTCGGCCTTTCGTTTTGGGTTTTATTGCCGTTGGCCGGTATTTTGGCGGCCTTCTGGGGTGTGCTGCTCGGTTTTCCAGTGCTGCGTCTGCGCGGTGACTACCTCGCCATCGTCACCCTTGCATTTGGTGAAATCATCCGCTTGGTTCTGATCAACTGGAAAGAAGTCACCGAAGGCGGCTTTGGTGTTTCCGGTATTGCCAAAGCAACTTTTTTTGGCATTTACGAATTCAACGCCAAGCCTGATGGCTTTGCCGCAACCTTCGGACTTGCACCATCATCCGCTTACTACAAAATTTTCTTATACTACCTCATTCTCGCCCTTTGCGCTTTGACAGCTTATGTAACAATCCGCTTGCGTCGCCTGCCAATCGGTCGCGCATGGGAAGCGTTGCGTGAAGATGAAATCGCTTGCCGCTCGTTGGGTATCAACACCACCACAACCAAGCTCACGGCCTTTGCCATCGGTGCCATGTTCGGCGGCTTTGCTGGCGCTTTCTTCGCAGTGCGCCAAGGTTTTGTATCGCCCGAAAGTTTCGTATTCATCGAATCCGCAGTCATCCTCGCCATCGTCGTATTGGGTGGCATGGGCTCGCTCGGTGGCATTGCTGTTGCTGCTGTTGCCATGATTGGCGGCACCGAGCTTTTGCGCCAACTCGACTTTCTCAAAGCTGATTGGTTGTTCGGCCCCAAATTTACGCCAGAGCTTTACCGCATGCTGATTTTCGGCATCGCCATGGTGGTGATCATGCTGTTCAAGCCGCGCGGCTTTGTTGGCACACGCAAACCCACAGCATTCCTGCATGCCGGACGTAAGGCCATCTCCGGTGAATTTACCAAGGAAGGTCACGGCTAAGATGACCCTGTCTAACGCAATTCTTTCCGTCGAACACGTCTCGATGATTTTCGGTGGTCTTGTCGCCGTCAATGATCTGTCGTTTGAAGCCAAGCGCGGCGACATCACCGCTCTGATCGGTCCCAATGGTGCTGGCAAGACCACGGTGTTCAACTGCATCACCGGTTTTTACAAGCCGACACAAGGCATGATGAAAATGAACCGCGCAAATGGCGAAAGCTATTTGCTCGAGCGCATGCCCGATTTCAAAGTGAACCGTGACGCCAAGGTGGCCCGCACCTTTCAGAACATCCGTTTGTTCTCCGGCCTCACTCTTTTGGAAAACCTGCTGGTAGCCCAACATGCGCCTTTGATGAAGGCATCTGGCTATACAATTGGTGGTCTTCTTGGTCTTTCAAGCTATGGCGAGAAATCAGAAGCCGCGACAAAAAAGGCATCTGATTGGTTGAAGCGCATCGGCCTTTATGACCGGGCTGATGACCCCGCAGGCGACCTGCCCTATGGCGCACAACGCCGTTTGGAAATCGCCCGTGCCATGTGCACGGATCCAGAATTACTCTGTCTTGATGAACCTGCCGCTGGTTTGAACCCACGCGAGTCACATGAGCTGAACACACTGCTGAAAGAAATCCGAAAAGACACTGGAACATCAATCCTATTGATCGAGCATGACATGTCGGTGGTGATGGGGATCTCTGATCATGTTGTGGTTTTGGAATATGGCACCAAGATTTCGGACGGCACACCAAGCAGTGTCAAAAACGATCCAAAAGTCATCGCCGCCTATTTAGGCGTGGATGAAGACGAAGCATCCAAGATGATTGCTGCGCCGCCTGCAGCTAAGCCCGTTGTACCTGCAGCTAAGCCCGTTGTAAAAGTTGCCGCCGCAGTCGCACCCGTGGTTTCTAAGGCTGCAACGAAGCCAGCTGCAAAAGTAAAAGCCAAAACAAATTCAAAAATCAAAGACGACCTCAAAAAAATCAAAGGCATCGGCCCGGTCAATGAAGGCAAATTGAATCGCAAAGGCATTCGCACCTTCGCGCAAATTGCCGAATGGAAAAAAGCTGACATTGTTGAAGCCGAAATCTATCTGGCGTTTGATGGCCGCATTGCCCGCGAAGGCTGGGTGGCGCAGGCCAAAGTTCTGGCCCGTGAAGTTGCCAAGGCCGCATCAGCTAAGGGGCGTAAATAATGTCGAGTTCAGAACCCCTTTTAAAGACGCGTGGCGTCGAAACCTTCTACGGCAACATCCAAGCCTTGAAGGGCATTGATATTGATGTTCACAAAGGCGAAATCGTTGCCATGATTGGTGCCAATGGTGCCGGCAAATCGACCTTGATGATGACGATTTGCGGCAAACCGCAAGCCCGCTCCGGCACCATTTCGTTTGAGGGTCAGGACATTACCCAACTGCCGACCCATGAAATAGCGCGCCTCCGCATTGCACAATCGCCTGAAGGTCGCCGGATTTTTGGCCGCATGACGGTGCGGGAAAACCTGCAAATGGGTGCCAGCCTCGATAACTTGAAATATTTCGACGAGGATGTTGAAGATGTATTCAAACTCTTCCCGCGCCTCAAAGAACGCATCAATCAGCGTGGCGGAACACTGTCTGGCGGTGAGCAACAAATGCTATCCATCGGACGTGCACTTATGGCCCGTCCAAAACTGCTGCTGTTGGATGAGCCTTCATTGGGTCTGGCCCCAATCATCGTGAAACAGATCTTCGACGCCATCCGGGTGTTGAATGAAACCAAAGGTCTCACGGTGTTTCTGGTCGAGCAAAATGCTTTCGGCGCTTTGAAGCTTGCTTCGCGTGGCTATGTCATGGTCAACGGCAAAATCACATTGAGTGGCAGTGGCAAAGAGTTGTTAGCCAACCCAGAGGTGCGCGCCGCGTATCTTGAAGGCGGCGGACACTAAGGAGCACAAATGTTTTTGGATATTATCTCAGGTCACATTTTCGAAACCGGCGCTTATGGCGAGTCGGTGTTTCTGCTGCTGTGCTGCGGTGCCGCCTGGATGACAGGCCGTTCAATTGCCAGCGAATGGAAGCCGCTGTGGAACTTGGCTTTGAGCGTGCTTGCCTTGGGCTTCGTCACGCGCTTTTTGCATTATGCGCTATACCAAGCGCCATTCATGAGCGCGAGCCGTTTTCTGACTGACACAGCTTTATTGGCCGTCGTGGCCTATATCTCTTACCGCTACACCCGCACCAACCAAATGACCCGCCAATATCATTGGCTCTACGAAAAGGCCTCCCCTATCAGTTGGCGCGACAAGACCCCCGCTTAACCAATTCGTCTAATCCGGATGAAAACCTTTGTTTTTGTGACGGATTCAGCGTGACATTTGCTGAAAATTCGGCAAATCTTGTTCTTAAGTGGTGTTCAAGAAACACCGCGAAGGGACAAATATTAAGACCCTAATTTACACACACACAGGGAGTTGTGAAATGAAGAAAATTCTAATGACGGGCCTCGCCCTCTCGGCACTTATGGCCGTCAACACGGCAGCTTGGGCTGAAATCTTGATCGGCGTTGCTGGTCCATTCACCGGTCCAAACGCTGCTTTCGGTGCTCAGCTGCAAAAGGGCGCTGAAGCTGCTGCGGCTGAAATCAATGCCGCTGGCGGCATCAACGGCGAACAGATCAAGCTGACATTTGGCGACGACGTGTCGGATCCAAAGCAAGGCGTTTCGGTTGCACAAAAGTTTGTTGCTGACGGCGTGAAATACGTTGTTGGTCACTTCAACTCAGGCGTAACCATTCCAGCTTCAGATGTTTATGCTGAAAATGGCACATTGGTCATCACCCCATCAGCCACCAACCCAAAGCTCACCGAACGCGGCCTGTGGAACACCTTCCGCACTTGCGGTCGTGACGACCAACAGGGTGCAGTTGCCGGTGGTTACATCGCTGCAAACTTCAAAGATGCCAAAATGGCAATCGTGCACGACAAGACCACCTATGGTCAGGGTCTTGCTGACGAAACCAAGAAAGCCTCAAACGCTGCTGGCGTGACAGAAGCGATGTACGAAGGCGTTAACGTCGGCGACAAGGACTTCTCAGCCTTGATCACCAAGATGAAGGATGCAGGTATCAGCGTTGTGTATTGGGGTGGTCTCCACACCGAATACGGCCTGATGCGCCGCCAAGCTGCTGATGCTGGCTTGAACGCCACATTCATGTCAGGCGACGGTCTTGTGTCAAACGAACTGGCCGCAATTGCTGGTCCAGCGGTTGAAGGCACCTTGATGACATTCGCTCCAGACCCACGCAACAATCCAAATGCAAAAGCTGCCGTAGAAAAGTTCCGCGCTGCAGGCTTCGAACCAGAAGCTTACACGCTGTACTCCTATGCTGCTCTGCAAATTGTTGCTGCTGCTGCCAACAAAGTTGGCAAGTCGGATGACGCACAAGCTGTTGCTGCTGCCATTAAGGCAAGCGGCCCATGGGCAACTGTAATTGGCGATATCGGTTACAACGAAAAGGGCGACATTACCCGCCCAGACTACGTGCTTTACACCTGGAAAAAGCAGGCTGATGGCACATTCACTTACATCCAGAACCCATAATCGGTTCTTCAGCTACGGCTGAAAGTGCCGCCCGGAGAAATCCGGGCGGTTTTTTTGTGTCTTGCAGTTATATGGGGCTCCGCCGTAGCGTATGCAGATTGACGGACTGGAGTCGCCCTTGCGTTTTTTTACTTTCCTGTTGTTTTGCCTTTGCTGTACCTTGCCTGCACAAGCCGAAATCTTGATTGGCGTTGCGGGGCCATTGAGTGGCCAAAATGCGGTTTTCGGCAATGAATTACGCAGTGGTGCAACTGCTGCCGTCGCCGCCGTTAACGCGGCTGGCGGCATCAATGGCGAAACCTTGGCCATTGTCGAAGGTGATGATGCTTGTGACGCCAAGCGCGCGGTTGAAGTTGCGAAAACATTTATGAGCAGAGACGTGCGCATGGTCGTCGGACATTTTTGCACAAGCGCCAGTTTGGCCGCGGCCCCTGCTTACAACGTGACTGATGTATTGGTGTTCAATCCATCCGTTACAGCACCTGAACTCACCTCCAAAAACTTGCGTAACGTCTTCCGCCTCACTGGCCGTGACGATGCCCAAGGTGAAATTGCAGCCAATCGCATCAAAGCCGAAGGCTTGGGCGGCGACGTGTTTGTCATCACCGATGGGCAATCAGAAACGTCAACCATTGCCAAACGCTTTTTGAACGCGTTGCCGAATGCAAAAATCATCATCCTGAAACCCGGCACTGCAAAGTTACCTGATGAGCCAGGCATAATCGTGGCTTCTGCAGTCTACCTTGCTCTTCAGCCAGTTGATGCTGCCGAGGTCGCAAAGACCATTCGCAAACTCAACCCAACAGCGCCGTTTTACGGGCCGGACCTGCTGCAATCGGAAACCTACGCCACGCGCGGTGCCTCTGCTGCAAATCAAACGCGGGTGAGTTTTCTGCAGGACAACGCAAGTCTGGCCGCCCCGCAACGTTTGACTTCACTCACACAAATTGAAGGTGCGACATTGGCTGCCTTTGCCGCCGTAGAGATTTTTGTGGCCGCAGCCAAAGCCCGCTCTGTCAATGACGGCAAGGCCATGATGACCTGGCTTCATTCCGGTAACGAGGTTACAACCATCATCGGACCCGTTCGTTTTAACGCCTCCGGTGACCTGCAAACACAGCCCTATGTTTGGTATCAATGGCAGGACGGCGTTTTGGTACCTGAATAAGGCCACGAATGCGACTGGTCACCCCCCGTCACATTTGCTAAGGCCCACGCAAACAAAGGTTTGCCCATGATCCCCCGTTATTCCCACAAAGACATGGCCCTGATTTGGGCCCCCGAAACACGTTTCAGAATTTGGTTTGAGATCGAGGCCTATGCCGCTGATAAGATGGCGGAATTAGGCATCGTGCCAAAGGAAGCTGCTGCTATTATTTGGGAAAAGGGCCGTAACGCCGAATTCGACGTGGCGCGCATCGACGAAATCGAATCCGTTACCAAACACGACGTCATCGCCTTCCTGACCCACCTCTCAGAAATCATCGGCCCCGAAGCCCGTTTTGTGCATCAAGGTATGACGTCGTCAGACGTATTGGACACGACGTTCAACATCCAGCTCACACGCGCCGCCGATTTGCTGCTGAAGGATTTAGACGCCCTCCTCGCCGCTTTGGAACGCCGCGCTTTCGAACATAAAATGACGGCCTGTATCGGTCGCAGCCACGGCATTCACGCGGAACCCATCACGTTCGGTTTGAAACTTGCTTATGCCCATGCGGAATTCCAACGTGCCAAAGAACGGCTGATCTTCGCCCGTAAGGACGTGGCCACCTGCGCCATTTCGGGTGCAGTCGGCACCTTCGCCAATATTGACCCGTCAGTTGAAGTGCACGTGGCGGAAAAACTGGGCTTGGCCATCGAGCCTGTTTCAACACAAGTCATCCCGCGTGACCGCCACGCCATGTTCTTCTGTGTGCTGGGTGTGATCGCTTCATCCGTCGAACGCTTGGCGACTGAAATTCGCCATCTCCAACGCACGGAAGTTTTGGAAGCGGAAGAATTTTTCTCGCCCGGCCAAAAGGGTTCCTCCGCCATGCCGCACAAGCGCAATCCGGTGTTGACAGAAAACTTGACGGGCCTTGCCCGCCTCGTCCGCTCCGCTGCCGTTCCCGCCATGGAAAACGTGGCGCTTTGGCATGAGCGTGATATCTCACATTCTTCAGTCGAGCGCGGCATTGGTCCAGATGCGACGGTGCATTTAGATTTCGCTTTGCGTCGCTTAACGGGCGTCATTGATAAACTCTTGGTCTATCCAGAAAACATGCAACGCAATCTTGATCGTTTAGGTGGACTCGTACATTCACAACGCGTGCTGCTGGCACTCACCCAAAAAGGGATGTCGCGTGAGGATTCCTATGCAGCTGTGCAACGCAATGCCATGCCGGTATGGCGTGGAGAAGGCCAGTTTTTACCATTGTTGAAAGCCGATAAGGACGTGTCAAAATTGATGACCGACGCTGAGCTCGAAGCCCTGTTTGATTTGGGCTATCA
>JAYUQS010000162.1:0-3342 GCA_043756645.1 Hyphomicrobiales bacterium
GTACCAGCCATCGCTGAACAGGCGGAACTTAACCCAACACAGCTATATCGTACGCTTTCGTCCGACGGTAATCCCGCGCTCAGCAATTTCTCTGCAATATTGAAAGCGATGGGCATGCGTTTGAATGTACAAGCTGTGGGATCGCTTAACGCACGTCGTTAGTGTGTCAAGTGCATACTGATGGATTCTATGTGATCATTCATGCCAGTGTTGCGGCATGAGCCAAGAGATTCTGACGCCGGACCAGATGTATCAGTGCGACGCGATTGCTGTGGCGCGAGGCATGTCATCGCTGAAGCTGATGGAGAACGCGGGCTGCGCTGTGGCGGAGGCTATCGTAGCGCGATATAAAAAATGTGCTGTCGCTGTCATCTGCGGACCCGGAAACAATGGCGGGGACGGCTTTGTTGTGGCGCGATTATTGGCTGCCAAAAAATGGCCTGTGCAGGTCTATTTGGTTGGTGATCGCAAAAAGCTGAAAGGCGATGCGGCCAAAATGGCGGCGAAGTGGAAAGGCCAAGTCGGCACATTCAAGGATTTCGAACGCCAGAACCACGGTCTGATTATTGATGCGATTTATGGTGCGGGCCTCAACGAGGATTTTCCTGGATATCTCGCTGATGGCATGCACGGAGCCTGTGCGCCGATTGTTTCCATTGATGTGCCATCGGGTGTCGATGGCTTAACAGGCCAACCACGCCACTGTTCAGTCATCGCGGAAATGACTGTTACGTTTTATCGCAAGAAACCAGCCCATGTGTTGCAGCCGGGGCGGCGCTTGTGCGGTGAGATTGTGGTTGTGGATATTGGCATAGCTGATGACGTGGCCGATGAATTGCCCGTCCGGATTTATGAAAATGCCAAACCGGCGCTACCGGATTTTCACCCGGATACGCATAAATTCAAACGTGGTTATGCGCTCATCTGGTCGGGGCCGGAACTCAACACAGGTGCCGCACGATTGTCGGCTTTCGCAGCCGCGCGGAGTGGTGCGGGGTTGACGACCATCATCGGCAGTTTGGACGCTTTGCGGGTTCACGCCAATCATGTGTCCTCCATCATGCTCAAGCCCGCTGATGATTTACGCGATATGCTTGCAGATAAACGCATCACCGCACTCTGCATTGGTCCAGCCGCTGGGGTAAATGATCACACCCGCAAAGCGACTTTGCGCATGTTGAAGTCTGGCATTCCCGTTGTGCTGGATGCGGATGCGCTGACAGTGTTTGCCGAAGCGCCAGACGAATTGTTTCAAGCCATCAAAGCCAAACCGGACCGCGCTGTTGTATTGACACCCCATGAAGGTGAGTTTGTGCGCTTGTTCGGAGAATTGCCCGGCAGCAAAATTGAGCGGGCACAAGCTGCTGCCAAACTGAGCGGTGCACTCATCGTGCTTAAAGGCTCAGATACGGTCATCGCCAATCGGTCCGGCTTTGCACAGGTCAACACCAACGCGCCGATCACACTTGCAACAGCAGGAAGTGGCGACGTGTTGGCAGGCATCATCACGGGCTTGCTCGCGCAAGGCATGGATGAATATGGAGCCGCCTGTGCCGCCGTGTGGCTGCATGCCGATGCGGCCAACCGCACAGGCCGCCGCACCATCATTGCTGAAGACATCATCGCGGAGTTGGGGCGTGAGTAAACTGCTCAACAATCCGCTGTTCCTGCTCATCGGCACCGGCATCGGGCTGGCGATGATTTTGCCGCTTGGACGATTGTCGCAAGAAGCAGGCATTGATCCATTTTTGTGGGCGGCGACAATTTCGCTTTTGCCTGGCATCGTGGTCGGCGCTTTGGCGTTGCGCGAAAAAGCGACATGGGGTCATGGAAAGATTTGGGGCTACGGCTTCGTGGCGGGTATTTTTGCATCGGTCATTCCAAATATACTTCTCCTGTTTGCGATCCCGCATATCGGCAGTGGTTTGGCGGGCATTATGTTTGCCTTGTCGCCTATCGTGACGGCATTGCTCTCGACTTTGGTGAAAGTCCGCCCGCCCAATGCGGCCATGTGGGTGGCGGTTGCCATAGGGTTTGTGGGGGCATTGCTGATTGTGTCGGGGCGTAACAGCTTGGCCTTGCCCTCAGCCCCGTCTTGGTTGTTGTTGGCCTTGATCGTTCCGTGTTCGCTCGCCATTGGCAATGTTTATCGCACCCGCTTCTGGCCCCAGGGTGCCACACCTCTACAACTTGCAGTGACAGCCAATCTTACAATCGTCCCTCTATTGTTGGGCTTGAGCACATGGCACCAAAACGGCCTCGCCTTGCAGCCCCTGCTCAACAACCTGCCATTGGTTTTCGCTCAGCTGGTGTCTTCGGTCATTTTTTTACTCCTGTTCTTCCGCCTGCAAATGATCGGCGGCCCCACTTATCTGAGCCAAATCGGTTATGTGGCGGCCACGGTCAGCCTCGCCATCGGCGTCAGCTTATTCGGCGAAACCTATCCCTGGCAGGTGTGGCTGGGTGCCTTGCTGATTATCGGCGGAATTGGGGCCTCGGCGTGGGAAATAGTGAATCGTCCGAAGGCTTGATTTGGCACTTGGAAGCCTGAAACCCCTCTGCTATAGCCCGCCTCGACCCAAACCCGATTGGCCCAAAAGCCTTAAGGAACATGTGCGGGCGTGGTGAAATTGGCAGACACGCAGGATTTAGGTTCCTGTGCTTTCGAGCGTGCGGGTTCAAGTCCCGCCTTCCGCACTGAAGGATCATACAATTTGCCCGGCTCACGACGACAGGCCAATCAGTAGACTTTCGACATGACCATTGCCATTGCACTCGATCGCAAAGCGATCGCTCGTGCTTGCCGAGCGCACGGTGTCAGTCGTCTTACGATATTCGGCTCTGCCACCTCGGCAAGTTTCGACGCCGAGCACAGCGACGTGGACTTCTTGGTTGAGTTCGCCGCTGGCGGGGAGGATCCCTTCGGCGCATACTTCGGACTCAAAGAAGATCTCGAAAGCTTGCTCGGGCGACCGGTCGACCTGGTGATGGCGAACGCAATCCGCAATCCCTATTTCGCAGCGTCAGCCTCCGACGGTGCAGCGGATGTATATGCAGCCTGAATCGGGCGCGTTCTTGTGGGATGTCCACGCAGCGGCGAGCCGAATATTGGAGTTCATCGAAGGACTAGACGAGGTGAGCTACTCCGTTGACGACCTTCGCAAATCAGCCGTTGAACGCCAGCTCGAGATCGTTGGTGAAGCACTGAAGAACCTCCGGAACGCCGATCCAGATACCGCGCAGAAGATCCCCGATCTTGCGCGAATCATCGGGCTTCGGAACATCCTCGCTCACGGCTATGCCGTTGTCGACGACGCGGTCGTGTGGAGCGCAGCTTCGCAG
>JAYUQS010000163.1:0-9270 GCA_043756645.1 Hyphomicrobiales bacterium
GGGAATGGAGCGGGTGAAGGGGATCGAACCCTCGTCTTGAGTTTGGAAAACTCTTGCTCTACCATTGAGCTACACCCGCAACTCTTCACTCCAAGCACACTGACGTTCGATCCGTACCGCCTCCTGAAAAGCGATGGTGGGAGAGGTAGGACTCGAACCTACGAAGCCGTAAAGCAGGGGATTTACAGTCCCCCCCCTTTGCCACTCGGGACACTCTCCCGAATCGCGTCAGTTATTCACACATAACTGCTGGGGAGCAATCAGGTGCGGGCGCTGTATGCCGTTCACATTCTGCGCTGTCAAGCAAAAGCAAACGTCAGTTCAGCCAAATCCTATCGTTTGAGCATTGTCCAAACCAGTTATCCTCAGCCACAGCGGGCAGACATTTTCCAGCTGCCTGCGACATAAGAAGGTGAGCCTGCCAACTTACCGGTCTTGCCCTCAACACAACCAAAATACCGAAGTGATGACGTTGCAACCGCGACCGCATCTTTTTGCTGCCCGGCATTCATACCATTCACCGCAAGATCAAAAAGACCACCCGTCTGCGGTGTCATATTCATTTGGTAGGTCTTGCCATTGTAAAAAACCGGCTCGGACCGCGCCACAGCCTTTGGCACGATAGCTTTCACAACCGGTTTTTGCGATGACACCCGCACTCCATTGTCATTTTGTATGCAGGACGCGAGGCACAGAGCCACCAATATCAATACAAGATTTTTCATGTTGGTCGCATAGCCCCACACTCTCGACGCCGCAAGCACAAGCTGGCATAGGGGGGAAATGAGTACAAAATTTGATCCCGCTTCTGCACTCTCGTCGCGTGCCTCGGCGGCAGACGAAGGTGCTATTATCCGCATGTCCCAACGCACCCGCGAGTTGCGGGCCAAAGGCCATGACATCGTCGCACTTACATTGGGAGAACCCGATTTCAATACGCCGGAAAACATCCGCAATGCAGCCAAAACCGCTCTCGACAACGGCCACACACATTACTCGCCCGTCGCAGGGATCGCCGAACTGAAAACCGCAATCTCGGAAAAATTGTTGCGCGAAAATGGTCTGAACTACCCAACCAGCGGCATCGTCGTTGCCAATGGCGTGAAGCAAGCGCTCAATAATGCAATTCTTGCGACGGTCGGCAGTGGTGATGAAGTCATCATTCTTGCGCCCTATTGGGTGTCCTACGAAGGCAGCGTCAAATTCGCAGGCGGCACACCAGTGGTTCTGCAATCGAGTGTCAACGAAAACTATAAAGTTTCTGTTGAACGTATCGCGGCGGCAATCACGCCCGCAACCAAATTACTGATCCTCAATTCACCTTGCAATCCGACGGGTGCTGTGTGGACATTGGATGAACTCAATGCCATCGCAGACCTTGTCCGCGCCCACCCCAAAATGATGGTGTTGGCCGATGAGATTTACGAGTATATTTTGTTTGATGGCACCCTCACATCATTCGGCACATTGCCTGACATGTTGGACCGCACAATTACCCTCAATGGATTTTCCAAAGGCTTTGCAATGACGGGCTGGCGGCTGGGTTACGCTGCGGCCCCTGCCCCCGTCGCAATCGCTATGGCCCGCATGCAAAGCATCATTTCAGCCGGAGCAAATGCATTTGTGCAACATGCCGCCATCGAAGCTTTGAACGGGCCTCGAAAAGACGTGGTGATAATGCGTGAAGCTTACCGCAGCAGGCGAGATCTCGTGATCGGCAAACTCCGCGCCGTCAAAGGCGTCAAAATCGCTGACATTCCCGGCACCTTCTACGCATTTCCAGACATTTCAAATTTTCTCGGCCGCAACGGTATCAACACATCAGATGAACTTTGCGATTGGCTGATGGAGCAACATGGCGTGACGACAGTGCCCGGATCGGCCTTCGGCGCACCAAATTCAATCCGCTTATCATTTGCCACAAGCGAAGCGGAATTGGAAAAAGCGCTAGAGCGGATTGCGAATGGGTTGAGTGCTTTAGCCTGAGGACTAACCTTGCACGGCTGATTTTAGGTCGTCGAGAATATCCTTCACATCCTCCAAGCCCACTGACAAACGCAACATGCCATCGGTAATGCCCATCATCGCGCGAGCCTCTGGCCCGATGTTGCGATGTGTTGTCGAGGCCGGATGCGTCATCAATGACTTGGCATCGCCCAAGTTGTTGGAAATATCTACGAGGCGCAAATTGCGTAAAACGTCGAAGGCTTTTTTCTTGCTGCCTTCAACCTCAAACGCCACCATGGTGCCACCGCTTTTCATTTGGCGCTTGGCAATATCGGAGCCCGGATGACCGTCCATTGTTGGATAAAGTACGCGCGAAATCCCCTTCATCGCTGACAAGTGTTGCGCGATTGATTCCGCCGATTGGCTCTGCGCTTCCACACGCAATTTCAAAGTCTCCAAACCCTTCAACAACACCCAAGCATTAAAAGGCGAGAGCGAAGGCCCGGTATGACGCAAGAAAGGTTTCAACAATTCTTCTTTGAACTGCCTGGTTGAAACAATCGCACCACCTAAAACCCGGCCCTGCCCATCCATATGCTTTGTGCCGGAATAAACGATCACATCAGCGCCCATTTCCAAAGGTTTCTGCAAAATCGGTGTTGCAAAAATATTATCGACAACGAAACACGCGCCATGCTTTTTGGCCAATTCACCAACAGCAGCGATATCGACAATTTGCAAAGTGGGGTTTGATGGTGTTTCTAAAAACACCGCTTTGGTATTCGAAGTGAACGCCGCATCCCACGCAGCCAGATCATTACCATCAACCAGCGTGTAGGTGATGCCAAAGCGCGGCAGAATGACTGTGATGATCTGATAGCAGGAACCGAACAATGCTTTCGATGCGACGATGTGATCGCCGGTTTTCAGCTGGCAGGCCAAAGCCCCATAAACAGCCGCCATGCCAGAGGCCACACCGTAACAAGCTTCTGCTCCTTCAAGCAAAGCCAAACGCTCTTCGAACATTGAAACCGTCGGATTGCCATAGCGGCCATAGACGTAACCATCATCGCCGCCCGAAAACCGCGCCTCAGCCGTTTCCGGCGCGTCATAAACAAAACCGGAATTCAGATAGAGCGCTTCTGATGTCTCACCAAATGGCGAGCGTTCCAAACCACCACGCACCAATTTCGTCGCATCGCCCCAATGAGCGGCGTTTTTTGTTCTCGTCTTTTTGGTCATATCTCTTAGCTCTGTGCCCACGGCAAGTTATTCGCCTTCCAGCCATTGGTCAGACCACGGCGGCCATGGGCATTTTTATCGCCCTCAAAACCTTCAGCCACATTCCAACAATTGGTGAAGCCCGCAGCAGTCAATGCTGTCGCAGCCGAAGCTGACCGTGCACCCGAACGGCAGATGCACAAAATCTCGGTGTCATCACCAAGCCCCATGGCCTTCACTTCAGCAGCGAAATTCCCATTCACTTCCATTGTCGGGTAAACCTGCCAGGACACCCGCATCAAACGGTCAACCTGTGGCACGCCCACGAATGTCCATTCCGGCTGCGAACGCACGTCAATCAACACGGCAGATGGGTTTTTTTGCAAACGCTCAAGCGCATCTTTCGGTACTAAATCGCCACGATACATGGGGTCACTTCCTCAAATTGGTTGCACGTCTCTTAGCTGAGTTGGATTTTCCCCGCAAAGGCTTTTGCCGCGTGCAGGGGTTGTGGCACAAGCAGGGGTGAAAATCTGGCTGCCCTGTTGAAACCCACTGGCCCTTCATTGATCGGCTTTGTTTGCTAAGCTTGCTCAAATAGGAGTCGCACCCATGAGCCAAGCAAAATGAGCCAAGCCACCAAATCCCTGCCCCAACGGGCCGATGTCGTCATTGTGGGTGGCGGCATCGTGGGCTGCTCCATCGCCTATCACCTTACCAAAATCGGTGTCACCAACGTCGTCGTGCTGGAACGGAAACAATTAACCTCCGGCACCACTTGGCATGCCGCAGGTTTGGTCGGCCAACTCCGCGCCACCCGCAATTTGACCGAGATGGCGAAATATACCGCGACCCTTTTTGAGGGGCTCGAAAAAGAAACCGGCCAAGCCACGGGCTTCAAACAAAACGGCTCAATCTCACTGGCGTTAAACGATGGGCGCTATGAAGAACTTTTACGCGGCGCTTCCATGGCCAAGAACTTCGGACTCGAAGTTGATGTGATCTCGCTGGAAGAAATCAAACGCCGCATTCCCCATTACAACATGGAGAACGTCAGGGGCGGCGTGTTCCTGCCCAAAGATGGCCAGGTCAACCCGATTGACGTGACACAGGCCTTGGCCACCGGTGCCCGCCAGCGCGGCGGCAAGGTGTTTGAAAATGTGAAGGTCACCCGCATTCTCACCGACAACGGCAAAACCACCGGCGTTGAGACCACCGACGGCACCATCATGGCCGACAAAGTTGTCATCGCCTCCGGCATGTGGTCACGGCATTTGGGCAAATCCATTGGCGTCAACATTCCGCTGCATGCCTGCGAGCATTTCTACATCGTCTCAGAACCCATCGACGCCCTGCCCCGCAATATGCCAGTCGTGCGCGTGCCCGATGAATGCACCTATTACAAAGAAGACGCAGGCAAATTGATGGTCGGTGCCTTTGAACCCAAAGCCAAGCCCTGGGGCGGCGGCGGCATTGATGAAGACCATGCCTTTGTCACCTTGCCCGAGGACATGGATCACTTTGAACCCATTCTCAACAATGCCATCAACCGTGTGCCGTTACTTGAAACTGCTGGCATCCAACTGTTCTTCAACGGCCCTGAAAGTTTCACGCCGGACGTGCGTTATTACTTAGGCGAAGCACCGGAAATGCAAAACCTGTTCGTTGCAACAGGATTCAACTCCATCGGCATTCAATCCTCCGGTGGTGCTGGCCTTGTGTTGTCACTATGGATCAAAGACGGCCATCCACCAATGGACGTGAACGGCATCGACATTCGCCGCATTCACCCCTTCCAGTCCAACAGCAACTATATCCGCGAACGCGTTTCAGAATCTTTAGGTCTGCTCTACGCCATGCACTGGCCTTACCGCCAAGCCGAAACCGCACGTGGAGTTCGGCGCTCTGCCATTCATCAGTATACTGATAAATTGGGCGCTGTGTATGGCGAAATCAACGGCTGGGAACGCCCCAACTGGTTTGTGCGCCCCGGTGTGAAACGCGAATATGAATATTCATATGGTCGTCAAAACTGGTTCCCTTGTGCCCAATATGAAGCCGACAAGTTGCAAAACGATGTGGTGTTTTTCGATCAACACTCTTTCGCCAAATATCGCGTCGAGGGAGCTGATGCGCTCAAACTCTTGAACCGCATTTCCGCCAACAACATCGACGTTGAAGTTGGCCGCATCGTTTACACCCAATGGCTGAATGAACGCGGCGGCATCGAAGCTGACTTGACCATCACGCGGCTTGGCGAAACCTCGTTCCTCGTCGTAACGGGTGCCGTACCGCAAACACGAGACATGGCGTGGATAAAGCGTCACGCGGCAGGCCTTCACGTTACCGCAATCGACGTTACCTCTGGCCTGCCCATGGTCGCAGTCATGGGGCCAAAGTCCCGCGCCCTGCTGCAAAAATTAACCGGCGAAGATTTATCCAACGAAGGCTTCCCCTTTGCCACTTCGCGCGAAGTTGAAATCGGTTACGCCCGCGTCCGCGCATCACGCATCACCTATGTTGGTGAATTGGGTTGGGAAATATACATTCCGGCGGAATTTGCAGGCCACGTCATGGAAACGCTACTGGCTGCCGGAGAAGAATTCGGCCTCGCCCCCGCAGGTCTGCACGGCATGAACAATGCCCGCATGGAAAAGGCCTATCGCCATTGGGGCCATGACATAGCCGATGAAGACAATCCGATTGAATCTGGTCTTGGCTTCGCTGTGGCCTGGGACAAACCCGGTGGCTTCATTGGCCGCGAAGCACTGTTGCCTTACCGCGGTAAGAAGGACTTGGTCAAACGCTTGGTCTGCATTGCGCTGAAAGACGACAGCGAAACCTCACCCATGATGTACCATGAGGAACCGGTATATCGAGACGGCGTTCTGGTAGGCTCCACCACCTCAGGTGCCTGGGGCCACCGCATTGGCAAATCCCTCGCCATCGCCCTCGTCAAAAACCCCGAAGGCGTTACCGCCGAATGGCTGGCGTCTGGCAAATGGGAAGTGGAAATTGCGTGGCAGCGCCAGGAAGCAACGGTGCAGATTCAGTCGTTTTACGATCCAAAAGGCGAAAAGATTAAGGCATAAGCTGCAGTAGATTGCGTAGCCAAAGGGACCTCATCCGTCTCGCGCTGTTCGCGCGATCCACCTTCTCCATTTTCAATGGAGAAGGGACAAAGAATGTCGCTTCTCCACTTGGTGGAGAAGCTGTCACGAAGTGACTGATGAGGTCCCTTTGATCGCCTCAGGCAATCATCCCGAAAAACTGCATCAACCCGTCATACTCGCGCTTTCTTCCAGCCCGGCGTTTAATGGCTTCATCGTCCTCGCCCCATTGGCTGATCTGATAATCCTCATCCACATGCGCCGCAGCCCAAATGGAATCCGCATCAGCGGCCCTTGCCTGTGCCATCAATGCCAACAAGCAAGACCCCGTCAAAGTCATCAGCAAATAAACACCGGTCAAGCCCCAGGCATTTAAACTTTCCGCACGCGTTCGAATAGCCGCAAGACTTGTCTCACCCTGCTCAATATGCGTAATGCTGGAGGCCGTCTTGAATGCAGCGGGCAAAGCTCCGTTTGCCCAGTCCAGAACCGGTTGCCAATGCTTGCGCTGCAACTGCACCAATTCCGGTGGCCGGTCCGCCCAATAACAAACCAAATCAGATCCGGCATATTCAACAATTTCAGTGATCACATTCACGCGCTCAGCCGTTGCCCGGTCCAAAGCTGTATTGGCCAGTTTCGTGATCGGCATCGATTCAGGATCAATCACTTTACCCTGCGCCAACCATTCCATTGCCACTGCTTCCGCTAACTTCCGTGTGGGCAGTTGAAGTGCATTCTTCATTGGCGTTTTAACCGGACGACCATCCAGCAAAATGGCGTTGTGATCTGAAATATCAACGGTCTTGTAAAACTTGCGCGGATACACCCGCTTGTTCGGTGCCGTAATCAAACGCGTCATCCGCTCGTCTGGCGTCTCGTCAATCATCGTCTTTGTCAAACCGCGTGGCATCAAAGCCGAAAACGCTAAACGTCAGCATCATGTGCTCCGGCAAGGGTGCTGTAATATCCACTACGCCACTGCGCGGATGCGGAAACACAATGCGCCGCGCATGCAGGTGTAGTTTGTTGGGAACACCCTCCGGCAAATCGACATCGCCACCATATTTATTGTCGCCTAGAATTGGCGTGTTGATATGCGTGGTATGCGCCCGCAACTGGTGCTGCCGCCCTGTAACCGGTTTCAACGAAAGCCAAGCCGCAACCTTGGACGCCTTGTCGATGACATTGTATTGCGTGACGGCGCGTTGCTCGTCGTCTTCTTCGCCCTCGCGGGAAGGCCGCATGCGGTCACCGTCCGGTCCCTTGGCCTTGATCAACGCCACTTCAATTTTGCCCTGCAGGGGTGTGGGAACACCTTTCACAACAGCCCAATAGGTTTTCTTCACATTGCGCGTGGCAAACAACTTGCCCAAAGCCGCAGCTACGGCACGGCGCTTGGCCACAACAATCACGCCTGACGTGTCACGGTCCAGCCGGTGCACCAACAAAGGCCGCTCGCCCAAATCAGCACCAAGCCCCATCAACAAACCATCCAAGTGCTGGAATGTTTTTGTGCCGCCCTGCACGGCAAAACCACAGGGCTTATTCAACACATAAATATCCTTGTCCTCGTGGATCACCATCGAGTCAAACAAGCGTCGCTCTTCCTTGCTCAGCGGTTTCACATCGCCCTTCGGCGCATCAGCAGGCCGTGTATCGAAGGCTAACGGCGGCACACGAATGTCATCGCCCTGCTTCAAACGTGAATTGGTTTTGCACCGCCCTGCCCCAACCCGCACTTGGCCTGTGCGTGTAAGCTTGTTCAGATAGGCAAATGTCACCTGCGGAAAATGAATCTTGAACCAGCGGTCCAACCGCATACCGTCTTCATCGGCAGATACTTCATGGCGCTTGATTTCAGACATAGCGCGGCACTACAACCAGCCCTTACGTTTGAAATACAAGAACGGCAGAATGGCCGATAAGATCATCAACCCAATCGCCCACGGGTAACCATAGGCCCATTCCAACTCAGGCATATTTTTGAAGTTCATCCCATAAAGCGAAGCGACAAGCGTTGGCGGCAAAAACACCACAGCGGCCACTGAGAAAATCTTGATAATGCCGTTCTGTTGAATCGAAATCATGCCCAATACGGCATCGAGCAGGAATGAAATTTTGCCGGACAGGAACGAGGCGTGATCGGTCAACGACGTGATATCCCGTTGCAGAATTTTGATACGAGCACGATTTTCTTTCATCTCGCGAGTCAGTTTGGTCTGGTCAATAATGGCTTGCATATAAGCGACCATGCGCCCGATCGAGACAAGGCTTTCCCGCATCTTCGAATTGAAATCGCCTTCTTCACCAATCATGCCCAGCAACTCTTCCAAGTTCTTTGGCTTGCGACGGCGGCGTTCCTTCTTGGCTTTCTTATTCGCAAACGAGGTATCGAAAACTTTTTTAGACGTTTCATCAATGATCGCACTTACCCGTTCCAAATGGTCAGCTGCGCGGTCAACTACAGCTTCCATCAAGCTGATCAAAACACCCCAACCTGTCATGGCCGTAGCCTGCGGCTTCATCGCTTGCCGGATATAGACGGGGAATGCCTGCGGGTGATGATATCGTATTGTAATCAATTGGTTACCCTTAATAATAAAAGTAACAGGTGAGGACTCCGGACGCTCATCATCGCCCCGCCGGATGAGGGTGGCCGTCATGAACGCCGCACCTTCTTCTTGGTACAACCGGCTCGATGCTTCAATCTCCGCCAATTCGCCCCGTGTCGGAATGTCGATATTCAAGGTCGACTCAACCGTCACTTCTTCTTCATGTGTCGGCTCAACCAGATCAATCCAGATCGTGCCGGGCTTAATGGCAGCAACGGTGCCATGTTCAACCAGACAGCCTTTTTCCGTTCCATAGGTTTGCAGCATTTGTAAATCTCCAAGCCCCCCTTTGCCTCACTAATTTGACAGCCGCAAGTGCAACAGGCACAAGCGCGGCATGACAAAACCAATTCACATCATCGGCGGCGGTATGGCAG
>JAYUQS010000164.1:0-3339 GCA_043756645.1 Hyphomicrobiales bacterium
TTGGTGATTTCGCCGCCCTTCACAGGGTCGTTCCAGGCTGCACCGGTATCACCGGTCATGTTCTGAATAACCTTGGCATCAGCTTTCACCGACTTCACACCTTGAGCATAGCCGCAGCCGAATTTACGGATCAACGGAATGTCCATGCCGCCAACGAAACCGACAGTGCCGGACTTCGAAGCCATGCCGGCCATAACGCCAACAAGGTAGGAGCCTTCATGTTCATTGAACACGATGGACTGTACGTTTGGCAAATCAACAACCATGTCAACGATGGCAAACTTCAAGTCTGGATATTCTTTGGCCACTTTTTCAACGGCAGCAGCTTGTGCAAAACCAGCAGCGATGATGGGTGAATAGCCCTGGTCAGCAAAGTTGCGGATGGCTTGTTCGCGTTGGGCTTCATTGGCGATTTCAAATTCGCCGTAAGCAACGCCGGTATCAGCCTTGAACTTCTCCGAACCATTGAACATGGATTCGTTGAAGGATTTGTCGAACTTACCGCCGATATCGAACACAATGGCTGGCTTATCGTCAGCAGCAAAAGCGGATACGGCCATGAGGCCAACGAGTGCAGTCGCACCCAGCAATTTCTTGATCATAATGTACTCCCTGTTATTTTGACCGGCTGATCAAGCCTTGTTGCCAGATGACGACAATTTCAAACTATTTGCAAGCGGGCTTGAACAACTAATAATCTCACCACATATCTATGTCATATTGCCGTCGAAGAGACGGCTGAAGGATTGATGATATGGAAAAATTGAGTGCCCTCACACCTGAACAACTCGCCCGCCTCGGTGGCGGCGTTTTGGGCTATGTCCGGGAAATCGGCGTAAAAGATGCCAAAGCCTTGTTGGGTTCAGGCATGACCATTCCGCCACAAGCACGCTTGTTCGCACTTTACAACGCAGATGGTACGCCAGTGTCGATTTCAGGCACGCGTGAAGCTGCCCTGGGTTCCGCTTTCGAGCATGAGCTGACGCCCGCCAGCGTTCACTAGGGCTTAAGCAGCCGACGCCGTAGCACCTGCCTGTTGCGTCAATATCGCATACAGGCCTTCGGTGCTTTCAGTGCCGCGAAGCTTCATCAAAACCTCAGAATCACGCAACAGCCGGGATACGCGGGCCAGAGCCGTTAAGTGATCAGCGCCTGCATGGTCAGGTGAGACCAAGGCAAACACCAAATCAACCGGTTCGCCATCAACACTTTCAAAAGCTACAGGGTGGTGCAGTCTGGCAAACAGGCCGTACACACGGGTGATCGACGGTAAGCGACCATGCGGAATGGCAATGCCTTGTCCTAAACCGGTTGAACCCAATTTTTCACGTTGCAACAGCGTTTCGAAAACCACACGCGAATCGATTGCCACTTGCGAGGCGAGGCCCTGTGCCATTTCCTGTAACAACTGTTTTTTGTTTTGCGCTTTCAGGCATGGCAAAATAGTGCGGGCATCAATGATATCGGCAAGAGTCATCGCTTTGATAATCCGGTCTCAAAAAAAATTCTTTTACTTGGGTGAAAAGGACAAACCATCACATGTGTTGGCGGAACCTGCTTTTCAACCGCCGCTTTTGTTACAATCCGGCGCGATAACTAGGCCCGCGAGACAGCCAAGTCAACCTTTCAGGCGGGCCTCGCGGCGGCGCTGCACAGAAGAAAGAATATTTAAAGATTCCCGATACTTAGCAACTGTTCGACGGGCGATATCCACACCTTCCTGCTTTAATGTTGTCACAATGTCATCGTCCGAAAGGATGTGGTCGGCCGTTTCAGCAGCAATCAAATCCTTGATGTGGTGGCGAACGGATTCGGCTGAGTGGGCCTCTCCAAAACCATCGGAATTGGCGATAGCATTGGTAAAGAAATATTTAAGTTCAAAAGTGCCACGGGGTGTTGCCATATATTTGTTTGATGTCACGCGGCTGACCGTTGACTCGTGCATGCTGATGGCGTCTGCCACGGTTTTCAAGGTGATAGGTTTTAACTGGCTGATGCCCTTGACTAAAAACGCATCTTGTTGCGAGACAATTTCGCGCGCCACTTTCAAAACAGTTTTGGCGCGTTGATCAAGACTTTTCACCAGCCAAGCAGCTTGGGCGTGGCAACCCGCGAGGAACAACTTATCTTCTTCGCGACTGGTGTTGCTGGCCACCTTCGCCATGTATTGATTGTTGACGAGCACACGGGGCAGGGTCTCGCTGTTAAGCTCAACCAGCCAAGTGCCATCGGGCGCCGAGCGCACATAAACATCAGGCACGACCGGTGACACCGGATCAGAGCCAAAAGCATGGCCGGGCTTAGGGTTCAAGGCCCGAAGCTCTACCAGCATGTCATTCAGGTCCTCCTGCGATACGCCGCAGATCTGCTTTAGGGCCTGAAAATCACGTTTTGCAACCATTGGCAAATGATCAACCAGTGCCGCCATGGCGGGGTCAAGCCGGTTGCGCTCTCTCAATTGTAAGCGCAGACAATCAGCCAAATCCTTTGCGAACACTCCCGCAGGATCAAAAGTGCGCAACACTTCATAAACAGTTTGAATATGGGCTTCGCTGGTTCCCAATTGTTCTACCAAACTGAAAGGATCAGCCGTCACATAGCCCGTCTCATTCACCATGCCGATGATGTTTTGCCCAATCAGCAAATCCATCGGATGCGAAAAACTCAAGTTCAATTGATTGGTAAGATATTCCGGAAGCGTTTCTTCTTGTGACAAGGATGAGGCATAATCCTGGTCATCGCCATCCAGTGACAAATGTCCGGAAGACCGTAAATTCGACCACCCGGAATCACTCGCCATCATGGCCTGACCATCGGAGGACGAAGCAGGTGCGGAACTTTGTGCCTCAACTTCGCCGGGGCCGCCGGAGCCCTGTGTGGCGAAAGACTGTTCCAAACTGTCAGGCATCGCCTCAGCAACGGGTGCCGCCACTTTTTCGCTGCCACCATCACCATGGTCCAGCAAGGGGTTCCGTTCAATCTCAGCTTCGACAAATGCCTGAAGTTCAATAGATGACATTTGCAACAGCTTGATTGCCTGTTGCAATTGCGGGGTCATGACCAGGGATTGTCCCTGCTTCATGACCAATCGTTGAGAAAGAGCCATTAGCTGCCTCTAAGCTCAATAACTAAAGGAATCACCAAGGTAATAACGCCTGACGTCAGCATTGTTAACAATTTCCTCCGGACGTCCTTCGGTTAGGACGTGGCCCTCATGGATGATGAGTGCACGGTCAATGAGTCCGAGGGTTTCTCGTACATTGTGATCCGTAATAAGCACCCCGATTCCCCGAGCGGTGAGCTGTCGCACCAGCTTGCGAATATCACCGATTGCAATCG
>JAYUQS010000165.1:0-9244 GCA_043756645.1 Hyphomicrobiales bacterium
AAAATTTGGTTCGGGCCCAAGTGACGCTGAAATGGTCGACAACGCCGAATGGCTGACCAAGTTGAATTATCTCGACATGTTGCGAGATGTCGGCAAGCACTTCAGCGTCAACCGCATGATGGCGATGGATTCAGTCAAGCTGCGGCTGGAGCGTGAACATGAGATGTCTTTCATTGAATTCAACTATATGGTTTTGCAGGCCTATGATTACGCGGAGCTCGCGCGTCGTTATGGGCTAAATTTGCAAATGGGTGGATCTGACCAGTGGGGCAATATCATCAACGGTATTGATCTTGGCCGCCGCATGGGCACACATCAGTTATATGCCTTGACCTCCCCACTCATAACCCTGTCATCGGGCGCTAAAATGGGTAAATCCGCCACGGGTGCGGTTTGGCTGAATGCTGACATGCGCAGTCCCTATGACTATTGGCAATTCTGGCGGAATACTGAAGACGCTGACGTTGAGCGCTTTCTCAAACTATTCACCACATTGCCGTTAAGTGAAATTGAAAAACTTGCCGCCCTCGGTGGTTCTGAGATCAACGAAGCCAAAAAAATATTGGCCAATGCTGCCACGACGTTGCTGCATGGAGACGCCGCTGCACAACATGCAGCAGAAACCGCACATATAACCTTTGTCGAAGGACACAGTGCCGAGGGTCTGCCCAAGTTTAACATCGCCCTGCCCTGCAGCGTCGTTCAAGCTTGTGTTGATGTAGGCTTTGCAAAGTCAAACGGCGAAGCGCGGCGCAGCATTCAGGGTGGCGGCATCAAATTAAATGACGAAGCTGTTACAGATGAAAAACTGGAACTGACGAGCGCCATGTTAAATGGCGAAGGCGTTATCAAATTTTCAATGGGAAAAAAGAAGCACGTGTTGGTCGTGCCAGCTTAATTGCACGACCCTTGAAACTCGAAGGCTTTTCGTAAAAAACCGGGAGCGAAAGCTGAAAGTGGATTGACTTGCGTTTTGGGTTTGGAAATTGTGCCGCCCATGGCGAAGGTAACAGCAAAGATACCTTCACCCTTGCCGCCAGTCAGAATTTGCCCGAGCAATGGAATGTCATCCAATATACCGTTGATACCTTGTAAGGGCACCATCGTGCCTGTAATGTCGATTGCGCCATCGGACTTCCTGATGATGCCTTTCGCAACGCCCCCCATGTCGTCGCCTTTCAACTCGACTTTGCACAGTCGCACAAATTTGGCATCTGTACGAAACGGCATACGCAAACGTTTGAATGTCACACCATCAACGCGCGGTCCGGATTTTTTTGGCCGGCCCCGGCTATCAAGCTCGGCAATTGCTGCTTCGTTGCGAACTGCAAAACGGCGCAGTACGAGTTCACCATTGCGAACTGGCGAGCCGGGGGCGTTGGTCATAATGGCTTCGAAACTGAGTTCACCACCTGCAACTTTTGAATAGAAATTCGCCGCCCTGAGCGCTGAACCACCATCGGTGCTGGCAACCCGCAAAGAGCGGCCGCCTGCCACAGGTTCCAACACGATGTTAATCGGAAATCCACTGTCAAAAGTGCCTTTCAAGTCAGCCTGCGTGATTTTTCCAGCAGTTGACACAAAGGTTCCTGACACGTTTCGAATGCTCTCACCGCGATGCGCTGTCACATTCTTGAATTTTGCTGACACTGCAAAATCTCCGCCTTTTGGACCCTCACTTGTCGCGCTTGTTTTGGCTGGTGAAACCAAGTTCTTGATATAGGGCCGCGCATCAAAACTGTTTCCTGAAATCGTCAATTTCGTAACGCCGTCACCCGGTTCCATGCGGATGGCAAAAACGTCATCTTCGCTGAGGCGAATTTCTTTGAAATCAATGACCCGTAAAGCGTTGCTGGCACTCAAACGAATGTTGCCGTTCACATAAAGCCCCTTGCCCTTGATCTCCAGATCTTCGATGGATCTGCCATTCGCTTTGCTATCCCTGAACACAAATGTGGCTCTGGTGTTTTTGCTTGCAGCCCTTGACCAGCCCGCAGCCGCAACACGCATATCCACGCCCGACAAATCAGCTTCAACTGATATGCGCCGTTCGTCTTTCGACGCCTGATCAATTGCCAATTTCACGGGAACATCCCCAGACATATAGGCATCCAGTTTTATGCCCAATTTTTCACGCATCTTTGCGGTCAGAGTGGTCGCAACAGCCACCTTTGCTTCACCGCCGCCTCGCGGTTTGCGCCAGTCTACAGTTGCTGCAACGCCATTTAACTTGGCTGGACCTGTGACCGCGATGAAGTCCTTCGACATTTCGATGTCAAACTTTCCTTCCGACAAATCAATGCCGGGCAGAATGTTGTTTACTGCGGCTTCGCCAAGCGACACTTCCTGCGTAACGATAACTTTTTCGCGCGGCACATTTTTGATGAGTGGCAATTTGAGCCCCACGATCGCACGCGCCTGCCCCTCTATCTTTGGCACCTTGGAAAGATCATCCTTAATCAAATTCAAGTCAGGCAAACTGGCGAATTCCAACAGTTGCTGCACGCCCCCTTGGATGTCAAAACGGAAAACGCCGGGCACAGCACCAGAAAGCAAATCGGTTGCATCAAAGCGGCCTTCCGCCAAAGACAGCTTTCCGCCCGAAGGCAAATCGACAAAGCCTTTGTCGATTGTTAAACTGAACTTTCCGCGCTTTAAAGCGGCGTTGCCACTGGCCGATTGTAAAACAGGTAATGACTTGAAATAGCGCGTGTTCACATTTTCCATCGAAAATGAAAGTGACACTGCATCTTCAGGAAGTATTTTCGCACGTTGTGCCCGCGCCAAATCGTCTGGCTTCAAATCGATTTCAAAAACGCCCTCATCAACCGTACCGGATACAACGTTGTCGTTTATCCATCCCCTTGTCTTGGGTGCCAAAATGGGCGGCCATAGTTTTTTGAGCAAGCCGGAACTTACATCGCGCAAGCGCCCTGTGGCTTTAATGCCTGCAGATTGTTCGCCGCCTGTGATGATGCCGCGTAAACGCACACCTGCGGCACCAGCCATAATAACGAGATCGTCAATATCCACACGTTGTTCTTCGACTGCAAAGCTGCCTTTATAGGACACCCGGTCTACGAACACCGGGTCTTTCACCGTTCCTTGCGTATCAACTCTCACATTGGAGGCCGCCAGATCAATTCCATAAGCTATGATGCGACCGTCTTCCGCTTTTTGCGGTGTAACAGTGCCTTTGAGATCAGCGCGCGAACCACCCAACAAAATAGATGACTCCAATATTTCAAACGGTTTGCCGCTGCCACTTTGGCGGATGCGCATCGTGCCTTCGTCAATGATGATAGGATTTGCCAAATATTCTGGCAAACTGACTTGCCCGGCTGCCGCAAAAACCTGCCCTTCAAGATTGGTAAGCCCACCCGATTCATCTGCATTGATTTCAAAATTGCCGGACAGCGGTGTATTCAATCTCGCAAATTGAGAGAATGCATAGATTTCGTCAGCCACACTGGCAGGCACAAGATTTTCAACGGCCACATTTGCAGTGAAGTTTTTTTGTTCTTTGCGATAGGTGATTGATGTTTCGAGTTTCCAGGGATCGCCTCCACTTGCAACAACGGCCTTGGCCGCAATCACAAATCCGGATTGTGTTCGTCGGAACGCAAGATCAGCACGGGGCGCTTCCCACGTCGCATCATTGGCTTCATCGTAAAGCCTCAGTGTGCCACGGGATAATCTGACTTCTTCCAGCTTCGAGAGTGCGCCCAACTCGCCACCAGCATCCAACAATTCTAAGATACGGCTGCCTGAAACAAACGCGGGTTGGTTCGCCGGAGATAATACTTCAGGTTCCAGATTTTGATCGACTTGGTCTGCTTCCAAAACAACTTCCTGATCGATGACAGCAGCATCATTTGCAATACCCAATTGCATACTGCCATCAAGATTTCGCCGGATGTTGACGCGAGGTCCGATCAGATCCAGCGAGCTGATGCTAACAGTTCCACTCAATAGCGAAGCTGTTTCAAGTGTCACACCGGCTTTGGGTGCGCTGGCGATCACCTGTCCATCAGTATCAGCCAAAACCAGATTGCGCACGCGCACATGTGGAGTTTTGGTTTCGACGTCGAGTTCTAACTCAGCTTCGCCCAAACTAATGCGGAAGCCTGGCAATTGTTTGTTGATAGCGCGCTCAATGGATTGCCCCATGAATGCGAGGGATACCGGGCCTTGATTGAGACGCCAGAAAGCTGCAGCGGCCAAAATAACCACAAGGCCCACAACAAAAAGCAGGCTGAAAATCGCAGTTCTGAGTGACTTGTGCCGCACGCCTTGATTTGCCCTTTTCGCTCCGGGACTCACTTCATCCCGCCGCACAATAATAGCCGCCAAACGAGCGGTTTTCCAATGCCTTAAGGCCCGAAAAGCTTGTCTAAAGCATGGCGGTCGAAAGTCTATTGATACCGCCACAATTCGAACATGACAAACCACGAGGAACCTCATATGGTTCAACTGCGTTTCAGGGGGTGTCGAATTTTTCGGCACGGGTAAAGTCTAAATGTTTTTCAAGAGTAAGAAAAAACAAACGGCTAAAACAGCGCGTGACCCACAGGTCACAGCGGCTTCAGAACCGTCCTTCATTGGTCGAAATTGTGTTTTTGAAGGTCACATCTCGTGTGATGGCGAGTTGCATATTGATGGGACTGTACGCGGCACGGTGCAAGCAGGTGTTTGCGTCGTTGACGTTGCTGGAGTCATTCAAGGCACTGTATCTGGACAAATTGTGCATGTTCGCGGTCGTGTTTTAGGGCCGATACAGGGATCAACAGTGGTCATTCATGCTGGTGCCCATGTTGAAGGCGATGTTTTCAACGACACTATCAGCATCGAAAATGGCGCTTATGTTTATGGTTCCATCCGCCATAATACCACCCCCGCTGCCGCCTTGCCCGCGCAAACGCCCGCAAAAGGCGACATTTTATCGCCCAATCCAATCAATGCTTCGGGCGAGCTGCGCGTTGTTTCAAACCGCAAATAATCAGTCAATGTCCTCAACTTCAACATCACCGCCATAAACGCGATGGGCCAGTGAGGACTGGATGAAATCATCCAAGTCACCATCCAGCACGCCTGAAGGGTTGGTGCTGCTGTGGCCGGTACGCAGATCCTTGATCAGCTGATAAGGCTGCAACACGTAGGAACGAATTTGGTGACCCCAGCCAATTTCGGTTTTCTTGGCGTTCGCGGCGTCCACTTTTTCCTGCTTTTTTTGCAGTTCCAATTCGTAAATGCGGGCTTTCAGCATCTTCATTGCTGTTGCGCGGTTTTTATGTTGCGAACGTTCGGCCTGGCACGCCACGATTATGCCTGTTGGCATATGGGTGATGCGCACTGCTGAATCGGTCGTGTTCACATGCTGACCGCCGGCACCCGATGCACGGTAGGTATCGATTTTCAAATCGCTTTCGAGGATTTCAACCACGATATTGTCGTCGATGACGGGATAAGCCCAGGCCGAGCAAAACGATGTGTGACGCCGCGCATTTGAGTCATAAGGCGAGATGCGAACCAGACGATGCACGCCACTTTCAGTTTTCAGTTTGCCGTAAGCGTTATGGCCTTTGATTTGCAGCGTGCAGGATTTGATACCGGCTTCTTCGCCGTCATGCTGGTCTAAAACTTCAACTTTATATTTGTTCTTGTTGGCCCAGCGCACATACATGCGCATCAGCATTGAGGCCCAATCCTGGCTTTCAGTGCCACCAGCGCCCGCATTGATTTGCAAATAGCTGTCGTTTGCGTCTGCTTCACCCGACAATAATGCATCTAATTCGGCCGCTGCGACTTCACCTTTGACTGCTGCAATGGCCTTTTCAGCTTCGGCAACGATGGAGGCATCTCCTTCAGCATCACCCATTTCAATCAGTTCAATACTGTCAGCAATTGTTTGTGCAATACGCCGTATCGAGCCTATTCGGTTTTCAAGCTCCTGTCTCCGGCGCATCATTTCTTGCGCCTTTTGCGGATCGTTCCAAAGTGTTGGGTCTTCGGCTTTGGCGTTTAATTCAGCCAGATCACGAACGGATTGATCCCAGTCAAAGATGCCTCCTCAGCAACCCTACGGACTGCTGGATTTCATCGACGAGTTTTGTAATTTCGGCGCGCATTGTTGTTCTCGATTTCGATTCAAATGTTGGCGCTCAATAGAGGCCGCCACCCGCTTCCGTCAACCCACCGCCTTGTGGCTTTACAGGAACAGCTTTTTTAACGGCAGGCACCAACACAACACCTTCACCTTTTTTGGTGTTCGCATTGCCGCTTTGGGCGGTCTGGCCAATGAGGCGGGTGTTTTCTGGCGGTTCGTCACCGGGCTTGAAAGCTTCGAGAATTGTGCCTTCTTGTCCGAAGATTGAGCGCTTGCCGTTGACAGCATTGATGGGAATAAGTTCGATGGCGCGCGGCACATGGAATGGCACTGCCGCTTTGTCTTTTAATGCAAGCTTCATAAAGTCGGCTACAATGGGTGCGGCCAACTCGCCGCCCGTGCGCTTCTTGCCCATGGGTTTCGGGTTGTCATAGCCCACATAAACACCCACGGTTAAGTTTGGCGTATAGCCAATAAACCATGCATCGCGTTCATCGTTACTGGTGCCGGTTTTGCCAGCGACAGGCTTTCCCAACACTTGCACTTTTTGGCCGGTGCCGCGTTCGACAACACCCTGCAACATGGAAGTGATCTGATAGGCCGTATAAGGGCTCATCACTTGGTCGCGCACATCGATGAATTCCGGCTCAACCATGCCATCAGCATAGATTTTAACCTGACACGCAGCGCAATCACGTTTATCATGACGAAAGATGGTTTTGCCCCGACGGTCTTGAATGCGATCAATTAAAGTCGGCGCAATTTTTTTGCCGCCATTGGCAAACATGCTGTAGGCCGCCGTCATTTTCAAAAGCGTTGTTTCTGCCGAACCCAAAGAGTTGGCAAGATGGCGTGGCATCTGATCGTAAATGCCGAGGCGTTGAGCCAAGTCGGCAATTTTCGTCATCCCCAAATCATCGGCCAGGCGCACCGTCATTGCGTTACGTGATTGCTCAATGCCGCGACGCAAAGTGGATGGGCCGTAGAACTTGTCAGTGTAGTTTTTAGGTTTCCAAGTCTTTCCGTTCGACAGTTTGAATGTGACCGGCGCATCTATCACGACGGATGAAGGTGTATAACCATTGTCAAGCGCGGCAGCATAGACAACTGGCTTAAAGGACGAGCCAGGCTGACGCATGGCTTGGGTGGCACGATTAAACTGCGAACCAGAGTAAGAAAAGCCGCCCACCATGGCCAAAACGCGGCCTGAATGCGGATCCATGGCAACCAGACCACCCTCAACGTCTGGAATTTGCACGAGGTGCCATTGCTGTGCATTGGCCGAAGGTGCGACGTAAACAATATCACCGACGTTCAACACCTGTGTGGCTTTGGTGACTGGCTTACCAAGTTCCGTACCGTCTTTAAAAGCTTGTGCCCAAAACATGAGTTCCACTGGAATATTTGCAGCTTCGCGTTCATCAGCCAAAGCACCACTGGCAAGACGTGGTGGCTGCAAACCGATTTCAGCTTCTGTGTCAGTTACAGCGATCACAATTGCCAATCGCCACGGTGCCACGTCATCAGACACACGCATGCCTTCCATGTGCTTGGCCCAATCGCCGCCTTCCATTTCAACTTTTTTGACCGGACCGCGATAGCCACGCTTGCGATCAAATTCGATGAGACCACGGGCTAAAGCTTGCCGTGCAAAAATCTGGAATTTCGGTTCCAAGGTCGTGCGGACCGAGTAGCCGCCTTTGCCCAAAGCTTCTTTGCCATAAAGCTCCACAAGATCACGGCGCACTTCCTCAGCAAACCCTTCGGCAGCAAAAAGTTTAGCGCCGAATGGCCGTGGAGAAACTGAAAGTGTTTTAGCTTGCGCCGCTTTCATTTCTTCATCGGTAATGTAACCATTCTCAAGCATTTGCTCGAGCACCCAATTGCGGCGTTCGGTGGCGCGTTTGGCGTGACGGAAAGGGTGATAATTATTCGGGCCCTTTGGAAGAGCTGCAAGATAAGCCATTTCATCAATCGACAACTCATCAAGTGACTTGCCAAAGTAATTCAGTGACGCAGCGGCTATGCCATAGGAGTTCAGGCCAAGAAAAATGTCGTTGAGGTAGAGTTCGAGAATCTGGTCTTTGCTGAAAGCTGATTCAATGCGCTGCACCACCAACGCTTCTTTTAACTTGCGGGTCAGTGTTTGCTCGTTCGACAACAAGAAGTTTTTGGCGACCTGTTGCGTAATCGTCGAAGCGCCTACGATTTGTCCACGCTGCCCCATCACCTTTACTTGCACATAGCGTAGGCCGGCAGCAGCTATGCCGCGCCAATCCAGGCCTGCGTGCGTGTAAAATGTTTTATCTTCAGCAGCCAAATAGGCTTGCACAAGTTTTTGAGGAACTTGATCAATCGGCACAAACAAGCGACGTTCTTCGGCGTATTCTGCCAGCAGCGATCCATCTGCGGCATGCATGCGCGTCATCACCGGCGGTTCATAGGCTGCGAGTTGTTTGTAATCAGGCAGGTCCTTGGACACATCCCAGATGACGTAAAGCGCCACCCCTGCCAGCCCCAAGACTAACATGAATGCAACTGTAAACATCCACCCTAAAAACCTGAGCATAAGATGTGAGTGCCTTCCCGATTCCAATAAGAATTAGCCAATGCCTCAAATTGCGTTGCAACACAATTCCGGTGTGCCTTTATTTTTGAAGCCATTAGGTTTTAAATGTGGCTACTCGGCGGCATCCATTGCAGCAAAATGATTGTTCACCGCCGTTGTCAGTGCAGCCGCCATTTTGGCGCGCCATGCTTCATCTTTAAGTTTTATTTCATCTTCCTTGCTGGAAAGATAACCAAGTTCGATCAAAACCGACGGCACATCAGGTACTTTCAAAACCACAAACCCTGCTGATCGCAGCGGCTTGCCAGTCATCGTGGTAATGCCTTTCAGTTCAGTCAAAGCAGTGCGCGAAAACAGATTTGCGTGGTTCTTTGACTCGCGTTGCACAAGCTCAATGAGGATGTCGGCGACCTCCCCAATCTGTTCAGACAAATCGACACCACCGATCGCGTCAACGCGGTTTTCTTTCATGGCCAAGGCTTCAGCCTCTTCATCGCTTGCAGTCTCGGAGAGTGTGTAAATCGTTGTTCCGTTTGCAGTCTTGCCGCGCACGGTGTCTGCATGAATGG
>JAYUQS010000166.1:0-9116 GCA_043756645.1 Hyphomicrobiales bacterium
GTTGCCGTGCATGGGGTCAGATGACCAGACCACCAACCTGCCCTCACGCTTCACAGCGCGGATCAAATCCGGCAGGTGCTTTTCCACTTTGTCATGACCAAAGCGAGCAATCAACGTCAGTCGGCCTGGTTCGTTGTCAGGATTCAGAATGTCGATGAGCTTGATCAATTCATCGGGCTTCAATGACGGACCGCATTTGAGGCCAATCGGGTTTTTTACGCCACGGCAAAATTCAACGTGAGCATGATCAGGTTGACGGGTGCGGTCGCCGATCCATAACATATGACCCGACGTTGCGTACCAGTCGCCGGAGGTTGAATCGACGCGGGTCATCGCCTGCTCATAGCCCAGCAGCAGCGCTTCGTGGCTGGTGAAGAAATCGGTTTGGCGCAATTGCGGTGCGGTTTCCGAGGTGATGCCGCAGGCCTTCATGAAGCCAAGCGTTTCAGTGATGCGGTCAGCCAGGTCTTGATATTGTTCGAAAGCAGGTGAGTCTTTCAAAAAACCCAGCGTCCATCTGTGCACATTGTCCAAATTGGCGTAACCGCCTGTTGCGAAAGCACGCAGCAAGTTCATGGTCGCTGCGGACTGGCGATAGGCCATGATCTGGCGTTCAGGATCAGGCTCGCGGCCTTCCAATGTTGCGACGGAGTCGTTAACAATGTCACCGCGGTAAATCGGGTATTCGACATTGTCGATGGTTTCGGTTGGCGAAGAACGCGGCTTGGCGAACTGGCCAGCGATGCGGCCTATTTTGACCACGGGTTGGCCGCCACCGAATGTGAGGACCACAGCCATTTGCAGGAATACGCGGAAGAAATCGCGAATGTTGTCGGCGGAATGTTCAGCAAAGCTTTCGGCACAATCGCCGCCTTGCAACAGGAAGCCACGCCCTTCGGCCACGCGGGCCAGCTTCTTCTTTAACTTGCGGGCCTCACCGGCAAAAACGAGGGGTGGAAACCCGGCCAGGCGCTTTTCCGTTGCGCTGAGGAATTCCGCATCTTTGAATGCGGGTATTTGCTGCACCGGCAAAGAACGCCACGTTTCGGGGGACCATTTTTTTTTCATTTTTTTGTCTCAACTCCAAACCAGAGGGAAGGCTATATCGCATCGCAATAAGAATTGCGAGTCTGTCGATACAAAATTGAAACAGAGTGTTAACCCTCAGCTTTTAAGTTGCTGACAAGTTTGGGGGCTTGCTTGGTAAGGATTGCGAAATGATTGAATTATTCGAAAGAGCCCGCTGGCATGATCTCTATAATTTCTTTGCGTCCGGAGAGCCGCCGATGGTGACTCGTATTCTCGCGATCAACACCATATTCTTGGTACTCTACATTATTCGCAATGCCCGGTCCAAAAAAAAGACCTCAACGTCACATTCTCTCGTCGTCCAATCCTTTTTGATTTTGGTCAATTTCGTTGTGATGTTTCAACCCCAGTACTTATCTATGAAACCGGTCACGGGTGGTCTGTTCTGACTCACTTCAAGGGATGAAGTAAGTTCAGATGCCGCGTTGCTTGCGGTAATCCAAGAATGACTCATGCGCTGACTTGAAGGCCACTTGTTGGTTGACACTCCAATATCGTAGACTTTCGATGCGAATAGGATCGCCAGTGACTGCGCAACGCACAAAATCACCCGGTGTTATCACTTGATATTCATGGTCGAGGTAGCGCAACTTTGCTTCGCGCTGTTTCGGGAATACGGGGTCCATGCGGTTCATGGCGCGAGGCTATAGCGGGGTGCGGGTTTCAAAACAAGGAACCTTGATCTGTGGCTTTGCCTGCACGGGCTTGCACTTCACCATCAGCAAATTCTATGGCGAGAGCAGCGCCTGATCGAATATCGGCTGCGGCGCGCACAGGCTTTCCGGCAGCATCGCGCACCACGGCAAAACCACGGGCCAGCACTGACTTATAGTTCAGCGACTGGAACAGTTTCGCTTCGGCTGTGAAACGATCCCGGCGTTTGGACACCAATTGTACAAGTGCACGGTTTGCACGCGATGCGATATCGGGTAGCCGACGCCTTGCTTCACTCATTCTGTTTTGTAAAGTGTTAAGCGACAGGCGCCCCGCACTGCGGACGAGAAGCAAACTGTGGCGCTGTACATTGCTTTTGAGTGCGGGAGCCAAACGGCCTTGTGCGGCATCCAAGCGCTGGCGCGCGATGGACAGTATATCATCAGGCTTTGGCAATGCGCGTCCAGCCGATTGCAACCGCAATTTTCGCTCTTGAAGCACACGCGAAATGGCACGGCGTTGACGGGCCAGAAGCGAGGCGGTTTCAGCCAGCAACTCCACCCTGACCGGCACTGCGCGTTCAGCCGCTGCTGTTGGCGTGGGCGCACGCCAATCCGACACATGATCAATCAACGTGGTATCAGTTTCATGGCCGATCGCTGATATAATCGGGATGATTGAGGCCGCAACGGCCCGCACGATGGCTTCATCGTTAAAGGGCCAGAGATCTTCCAGTGACCCGCCGCCCCGTGCCACGATCAGCAGATCAGGCCTTTCATCCATGGCATTGAAGCCATTGATAGCGGATACGATTTCAGCTGCCGCCGTTTCACCTTGCACCCGCACAGGCCAGACCAGAACATGGCGGGGGAAGCGGTCTTGCAGTCTGTGTAAAATATCGCGGATCACAGCGCCTGTGGGTGATGTGATGACTCCAATTTTTTGTGGCAGGTAAGGCAGTGGCTTTTTGCGGTCAGCATCAAACAAGCCTTCTGCCGCGAGTTTGCGTTTACGCTCTTCCAGCAGAGCCATGAGCGCGCCAACACCTGCTGGTTCAACGTTTTCAATAATGATCTGGTATGACGACTTGCCGGGGTAGGACGTAAGTTTTCCAGAGGCAATGACTTCAAGCCCTTCTTGAAGTTTGGCGCGTAAGCGATTGAAACTGCCACGCCAAATCACGGCGTCTATTTTTGCGCCTTCGTCTTTGAGCGAGAAGTAGCAGTGGCCCGACGAGTGAGCCCCGCGAAAACCAGAGATTTCGCCACGCACCCGTACGTGGCCAAAACGGTCTTCAATCGAACGCTTCAAGGCATGAGAAATTTCGGTAACCGTGAACTCTCCCAAGTTTGAATTGGGTTCACGGATCTCGCCCGTTTCGGGATCAAAATCAAGGTTGTCAGTCATTGCGGTTTTTCATTTGATTCTTGCCTAGCACATGCGACAAGGCGCGGCAAAGATTGAGCTTCCGAAAGGCACATCACGACAATGAATATTCTCCTCATCGGCTCCGGCGGACGTGAGCATGCCTTGGCATGGAAGCTAAAGCAAAGCCCGCTGCTTGGTACGATGTACTGTGCGCCTGGAAACCCCGGCATTGAAAAACTTGCTGATTGTGTCGCCATAGACATCACCAGCCATGATGAAGTGATCAAGTTCTGCAAATCCCACGCTGTTACTTTTGTTGTGGTAGGACCGGAAGTGCCGTTGGTGGCTGGACTCGTGGATGATCTTGCAGCGGCAGGTCTCCGTGCCTTTGGCCCTCGCAAATACGCAGCTCAGCTCGAAGGGTCGAAAGGCTTCACCAAAGATATTTGCCGCGCACATAACATTCCAACGGCAGACTATGAACGCTTCGATGCTGAAGCCCCCGCCCTTGCCTATCTTGATAAGATGGGTGCACCGATTGTCATTAAGGCCGACGGTTTGGCGGCGGGCAAAGGTGTAACAGTTGCGATGACGCTTGAAGACGCCAAGGCTGCGGTTCGAGAGATTTTTGCCGGACGGTTTGGTGGTGCGTCTTGCGTGATCGAGGAATTTTTGGAAGGCGAAGAAGCCAGCTTGTTTGTGTTGACGGATGGCACCAATATTTTACCGTTGACAACTGCGCAAGATCACAAACGCGTGGGCGAAGGTGACACTGGTCCCAACACCGGCGGCATGGGCGCTTATTCACCAGCGCCCTGCATGACGAATGCACTGGTGCGGAAATCCATTGAGAAAATTATAAAACCAACGGTGCGGGCATTGGCCGAAGCCGGACACCCGTTTCAAGGTGTGTTGTATGCCGGATTAATCCTGACAAAAGACGGCCCGAAACTGATCGAGTACAACGCCCGCTTTGGTGACCCGGAAACGCAAGCGATCATGCCCCGCATGGAGTCTGATTTGCTGCCTTTGCTTCTGGCTTGTGCTGATGGCAATTTGGACCAACAAAAAGTGCGTTGGAAAGATGACACTGCATTGACAGTGGTTCTTGCCGCAAAAGGCTATCCCGGCGATGTCAGGAAAGGGAGTCTCATCAGGAGCTTGGATCAAGATTTTGGTGCAGGGGTTGAAGTGTTCCATGCAGGCACAGCCGTGATTGATGGGCAATTGATTTCACATGGCGGACGTGTGTTGAACGTGACTGCTACGGGTGCGACAGTAAAAGCGGCGCAAGAGTCCGCTTATACCGCAGTCGACAAAATCGACTTCCCTGATGGTTTCTGCCGCCGTGATATTGGCTGGAGAGCAATTGTATGACAGCGATGAAAATCGGATTGGCTTTGGGTGGTGGCGGTGCGCGCGGCATTGCGCATATTCCCATGTTGGAAGTGTTCGATGAGTTGGGATTGATGCCGTCGGTGATTGCGGGATGCAGCATGGGTGCGCTGGTGGGTGCTTGTTATGCGGGCGGCATGACAGGCAAGGATTTGCGCGCGCATTGTACGCAGCTTTTGTCGAACCGCATGGAGTTTGCAAAATATGTTTTTGGCAGCCGCAAAACCAAACTTACGGATTTACTGTCACTTCAAAGTTTCGCCAGTTTGCATTTGAGCGGCGAAAAATTAGCCGACCTTGCAATGCCGGATTATCTGCCAAAAAACATTGAAGACACGAAAATTCCCCTCAAGCTGATTGCAACTGACTATGAAAAAATGGTCGAAGTGGTGCTGACATCCGGTTCTATGATTACGGGTGTGGGTGCTTCAATTGCTATTCCGGGTCTCATTGCTGCTCCAAAAATCAACGGACGCATTCACGTCGATGGCGGCATTGTGAACCCTGTGCCATTTGACAAAGTGCTCGAAGGCAATGACATTGTGGTGGCAATAGATGTCACGGGTAAGCCACGGCCTGTCACCAATAAGAATGCCAGCAATATTGAACTTGCAATAGGTTCGCTGCTGATCATGTTCAACCAATTGGCAGAAACCCGCCGCGCTTTGTCGCCGCCTGATATTTATATTGTGCCGCAAGTTGATCAGTTTGGTTCAGGTGACTTCTTTAAAGTTGCTGAAATGCTTGCAGCCGCAGAACCTGCCAAGGACCAACTCAAACGGCTGCTGGAAAAGCAGATTAATGCAACGCTTATCGGCGGAGATTGAGCGGTAGCCCCTCATCCGCCCTGTCGGGCACCTTCTCCCGTTGGAAGTAACGGGAGAAGGCAGACTCAATCAGCCTTCTCCCGCCCTTGTTGCGGGAGAAGGTGGCCGAAGGCCGGATGAGGGATCTTATCGCCGCTCCTTGAAGAAATCGCGCAACATTGCTGAAGCCGCCTCGCCGCCAATGCCGCCATAGACCTCAGGCGCATGGTGGCAGGTGGGTTGGGTGAAAAAACGTGGACCATTTTCGATGGCTCCCATTTTGGGATCATCGGCGCCGAAATAAACCCGCCTGATGCGGGCATGAGACAAGGCACCCGCACACATGGCGCAGGGTTCTAAGGTTACATAAATATCGCATTCAGTTAGCCGTTCAGAATCGATGGCTTGCGAAGCCGCACGGATCACCAATATTTCTGCATGGGCCGTGACATCTTTCAATTCCAGTGTGCGATTGCCGTTGCGGGCCAAAACATCGCCTGAAGCGGAAACGACACAAGCACCTACCGGCACTTCACCCCGAGCGGCGGCAGCTTTGGCTTCTTCCATGGCAATGGCCATGCCTTCTGGCAGTTTGAACGACATGCACATGCTTTTGCCACTTGCTTTGGCCCAGTGCCAGACATTACAGAGACGCCCATGCGCATTGTTGCCGGAAAATTTAAGGGACGAGACATCATCGGCCCCACCTCTATCGCCACCCGCCCCACGTCAGACCGGGTGCGGGAAAGCCTTTTCAACATTCTGGCCCATGGCATTGACGGGTTTTCGATTGAAGATGCGCGGGTGATGGATTTGTTTGCAGGCACCGGCGCGCTAGGCTTGGAAGCTTTGTCTCGCGGAGCGAAGTTCTGTCAATTCGTCGAAGAGAGTGCTGAAGCCCGCGGCATCATCCGCAAAAATGCCGACGCCTATGGTGCGATTGGCATGTGCAAGATCTGGAAACGCGACGCAACTGATTTGGGCGATTGCGGGCCACAATCGCCGTTTGATTTGGTGTTTGCAGACCCGCCCTACAACAAGGGGCTGGGCGTAAAGTCTTTGGAAGCTTTGATCGCAGGCGCTTGGTTGTCGGCGGGGGCTGTAGTGGTTTTGGAAGAGGCGGAGAAGGCAGAAGTGCCAGAGGTTGCCGGGCTGACGCTGTTGGATCGGCGGGTTTATGGCGAGACTGTAATCAGGATTTATCGGGCGGGTTAACGGCCCCACCCCCGGCCCCTCCCCAAAGATTGGGGAGGGGTGGAATTACTTCACCCCTACCCGCTCAGCGGGGAGGGGCCGGGGGTGGGGAATTACCGCCCAAATAACCGTTCAATATCCGCCAGCTTCAACTCAATAAACGTTGGCCGTCCGTGGTTGCATTGTCCTGCATTCGGCGTGACTTCCATTTCGCGCAGCAGCGCATTCATTTCCTCAACGCGCAATACGCGGCCAGAGCGTACGGAGTGATGACATGCGAAAGTTGCGAGCACATGATTGAGACGCGCATCCAAGGTGCCAATGGTTTCAAGTTCCGCCGCATCATCGGCAATATCGCGCAGCAAGGCTGGAATGTCGCCATTGCCGACGGCCGCAGGGACTTCGCGCACGAGGGCAGCACCTTCGCCAAAACCTTCCACCACCAAACCGGCTTGCGCCAAAACATCGGCGACTGACAATAAATTGGAAAGTGTTGTTGCATCAAAGTCGATGACCTGCGGGACCAGGAGTGGTTGCGTCGCGATGCCCTGCCCTGCGCGTTCGCGTTTCAAGTGCTCATAAACGATGCGTTCGTGGGCGGCATGTTGGTCTACCAAAATGAAGCCATTTTGAGTTTGAGACACAATATAATTGCCGTGCAATTGCGCCCGTGCCGTGCCCAAAGGATGTTGAAGTTCTGAGGCAGTATCTGGCGTTATACTGTTGTTTTTTAACGGCATATTCATTTCCAATGCGGCCTGCACTGCCTCGCCAAAACCGGCGCTTGAGGCAGGTGTTGGTGGCATCCAGCGGGGTGCTGCATTTCCCGATGTAAAGGCGGAGACTGTGCTGCGGCTGGCGTTGCTATCAGGCTTCACGCCCTGCCCTGCCAAAGCACGTCGTATTGCAGAAACAATCAGTCCACGGACGAAACCGGGATCGCGGAAACGCACTTCAGTTTTTGCCGGGTGCACATTCACATCAACCCGATCAGCGGCACAGGTGATATAGAGCACCACAGCCGGAAAACGGCCGCGCGGCATGACATCGACATAAGCCCCACGAATGGCTCCGGCGATGAGTTTGTCTTTCACCGGACGACCATTGACGACGGCATATTGCAGCGTGCCTTGGGCGCGCTGGAAAGTGGGAAGGCCAGCAAAACCTTCGACTGAAATATCCTCAGCGCCACCGGACACGGGTACCGCGTTGTCCATAAATTCGCGGCCCATGATGCGGGCAACGCGGGACTCGCGGGTCTCGGCTTCCGGTGTACGCAACCATTCGCGCTCCTCAGTCACAAATGAAAAACTGATTTGCGGTTGAGCCAGTGCAAGGCGACGGATCACATCCAAAGCTTCACTGTTTTCGCTGCGGTCAGATTTGAGAAATTTTAAGCGCGCCGGTGTCGCATAAAACAGATCCCGCACTTCGACTTCTGTGCCGCCGTTCAAACTGGCAGGGGCGATTTTGCCTACATCTCCACCGGAAACAGAAATGGCATGAGCTGTTTTTTCGCCGCGTGTTACAGACGAGATGGCCAGTCGCGCCACGCTGCCAATTGATGGCAAGGCCTCGCCGCGAAAACCCAATGTCGAAATATTGACGAGATCATCATCCGGAATTTTCGACGTGGCGTGGCGTTCTACGGCCAGCAACAATTCATCCGACGACATTCCAAAACCATTGTCAGACACGCGGATCAGGCTTTTGCCACCACCGCGAAACACCACATCGATTTGCGTGGAACCAGCATCGATGGCGTTCTCCACCAACTCTTTCATTGCACTGGCAGGCCGTTCCACCACTTCGCCAGCGGCGATACGGTTGACAGTGCTTTGAGTGAGACGGCGGATTCGCATGGCGCTCGGTTTAGGCCAAGGCTCGCCTGGCGACAATCAGGCTAATCCCGGAACAGTTCACCGACGTTGAAAATGGTGCCGTGACGGGGATTTTCCTTACGCTTCTTGGCCAACACGGCTTGGCGCAACTCCTCACGCAGTTTGCCATCTTCCTTTTTGGTGCCGTCAGGATTCAGTTTGGAAATCCCATACTGCTCGTAGACGTCCTGAGTTGGCGCTGGAGCAACGGGTCGCGGTGTTACTGCAATGGGCGCATCATCCAGCGGCACATCAATATCTTCTGCGGCGGCAGTACGCGACGCAGCCGGACGGGTGCCGGGTGTCGCCAAGCTGATGTCAGGCGGCAGAGCCAATTCATTGTTCACGGCGATTTGCGGTTGGGCAGTTTGTGCAGCACGATCATTGCCGCCCAAAAGGCCGGAAACTTTTGAACACCCTGAACTGAGCGTTGTTGCAACAGCCAAAACCAATAGAGTCGAAAATTTCACGCCAACACGCTCCTGTTTCCCTGCTGCATTTATGCCAAAGCAATGTGGCGATGGAAGGGCCTCAAGGTTTTGGTTTCACTAAAATTGCATCATAAAGCAGCACGGCTACGCCTGCAACGATGGCGATATCGGCGACGTTGAAGATGTACCAACTCCATGTGCCCCAATGCAAATGCACAAAATCTGCAACCGCCCCGTGCAGCACGCGGTCCAAGGCATTGCCCAAGGCACCGCCAATGAGCAGGCCGTAGCTGGCGGCA
>JAYUQS010000167.1:0-25188 GCA_043756645.1 Hyphomicrobiales bacterium
TTTCGATCATGAGGGCTGTCCTTGTGACAAACTGCGAAAAGGTAAAACAAGGCCAACAACAAACATCGCCAGTGCTGCAACAACAATCGACGGTCCTGATGGTGTGTTATAGGTCAGAGAAGCAAACAGGCCGCAAAGAACCGCAACGCCTCCTATGATGGCTGCCAAAACTGCCATCATCACGGGACCAGACGAAAATCGCCGTGCTGCACCTGCGGGTATGATGAGCAGTGATGTGATCAACATCACGCCAATAATCTTGATGGAAACCGCAACAACAGCGGCCAGCAGCACCATCAGCAATATATCATAAGCCGCAACATTATGCCCTTCAGCCGCCGCAAGATCACGATTGACTGTCACCGCAAACAGAGGCTTCCAGGCCCATGCCAGTACTGCAAGAACAGCAGCCCCACCACTATAAATCACAACGATGTCTGTTTGCGTGACTGTCAGCAGATCACCAAACAACAGGCCCATCAAATCCATCCGCACCCACGTCATAAAAGCCAGAGCCAACAGGCCCACGGCCAACGAACCATGCGACAACATACCGAGCAACGCATCAGATGACAGCGCACTTCGGCTTTGCAAAGCCAACAACAAAAGCGCCACGACAATAGCAACACCGAAAACAGCAAGCGTGACATTCACATTCAACAACAACGAAATCGCCACACCAAGCAGCGCCGCATGGGCCAGGGTATCACCAAAATAAGCAAGCTTGCGCCACACCACGAAACATCCAAGCGGGCCTGTGACTGCCGCAATGCCCAACCCAGCAATAATAGCCCGCGTGAAAAAATCATCAAACATCTTTGGCTATCCTGAAGCTGTCATGAGCGTGTTTGCGCATTGAAATCTTAGCATTGTGATGGTGGCCATCACCCGGGTGACAATAATCAGTCACTGAGCCATCACCATGTTGCACGCGGCCATCCTGCATGTGGGTGTGATCATGATGGTGTTGGTAGTGTGCGAGTGCGCCTGCCCTGTCACCAAACAGTTGTTTAAAAGCATCACTGGATGCAACTGTTTCCGGCGTACCGTGGCAGCACACATGACCGTTCAGGCAGATCACATGGTCGGTCGCGGCCATCACCATATGCAAGTCATGAGAGATCATGAGAATGCCGCAACCGGTATCATCCCGCAGTTTCCTGATGAGATCATAGAGCGCAATCTCGCCTGCAAAATCCACCCCTTGTGCCGGCTCATCCAACACCAGAAAATCAGGCTTCCGCGCAATCGCCCGCGCCAACATTACGCGTTGAAATTCTCCGCCCGACAAGTGCCGCACTTCGCTTTTCAACAAATGCGCTGCACCTGTGCTGGCAAGTGCCGTATCCATTTCATTTGAAGTCAGAGCTTGAGTAAGCGTCATCAGCGCATCGACACGCAGCGGCAAGGTCCAATCAATCGCAATTTTCTGCGGCACGTAAGCGATTTTCAACTTTGCGCGCTGCTGTACCTTGCCTTCTGACGGCTTGAGAACACCCAAGGCCAGCTTCGCTGTGGTCGATTTTCCGGAGCCGTTAGGGCCAATCAAAGTGACTATTTCACCCGCCCGAACCGCAAAATCCACCCCCCGCACCAGCCACTTGCCACCGCGCTCAATTCCAGCATCGCTTAAACGAACGAGGGCATCACTCTGTTGCAACATCGTATTTGAATCCTCAATAATTCCATCTTGACGATAGCATATGTTATATCATAACACCAGCAATGTAACAAAATAACATTACATGGAGCGATCTGATGCGTATGTTTGCTGTGGCAGTTTCAACCCTTCTGTTGACTTCGGGTCATACGTTCGCAGAGGTCAAAGTTGCCGTATCGATCAAACCCATTCACGCCCTTGTGGCTTCCGTCATGCAGGGTATTGGCACGCCAACTTTGATCGTGGACGGCATGAACTCGCCCCACACTTATAATATGAAACCATCCGATGCCGCTGCACTTGAACAGGCGGAGGTGATCTTTTGGGTTGGGCATGAGCTTGAAGCTTTTCTGGAAAAGCCGCTTGAAGCTTTAGGGCAAAAAGCGACGATCATCTCATTGCTCGATACCGAAGGCATTAAAACACTGCCGGTGCGCGAAGATCAAAATTTTCAACGCCACGAAGATGAGGCAGAGCACCAACATGACAGTGCAGATTCCCATATCTGGCTTGACCCGGAAAACGCCAAGGTACTGATTGCGAGCATCGCTGCTACGCTTTCAAAAGCCGATGCTGGCAATGCGGCTGCCTACCAGGCCAACGCCGAAAAAACACTTCGGAAACTGGATACCCTTTCGGCAGAACTGGAAACATCGCTTGCAACCGTCCAAGGCAAAGGCTTCATTGTTTTCCACGACGCTTACCAATATTTCGAAAACCGTTTCGGACTGAGCGCCAGTGGTGCGATTTCCATAAATCCCGAAAATCCGCCCGGCGCCAAACAAATTGCCATGCTCCAAAAACGCATCACAGATGATAATATTCAATGCGTATTCGCCGAGCCGCAGTTTGACAACAAACTCGTAAACGTGATCTTGGAAGGCACATCGGCAAAATCAGCAACGCTTGATCCTATGGGTGCTGCACTGGATGCAGGCCCTGAACTTTATGAAAACCTATTGCGCGACCTCGCACAAAATTTGGCAACTTGCCTCTCACCTTGATGTGCGTGCTGCCATCACAGTCCTAAAATCTGCCGTGCTTGTTTAAAATCTGCCACTGGCCGATTGTATTTTTGACAAATCTCGACCGCGCGTTTCACCAGCGCAGCGTTGGAAGGTGCCAGTGTGCTCTTGTCCAAACGCAGATTGTCTTCCATGCCTGTGCGGGTGTGGCCGCCTTTGGCAATGGCCCATTCATTGATGGTGAGTTGAGCCGGTCCAATGCCCGCCGCGCACCACCTGGCATCAGGTGCCAAACGTTTCAATGTCTTGATGTAAAAATCCAAAACTTGCTCATCAGCAGGCATGGCGTTTTTGACGCCCATGACAAATTGCACATAAAGCGGTCCCTTCAAACGGCCATCTTTCTGCATTACCGACGCTTGGATTATGTGAGATAAATCAAACGCTTCAATCTCAGGCTTCACGCTATACTTGAGCATTTCCGCAGCCAACCAATCAACGAGATCAGGCGGATTTTCATAAACCCGTGTCGGAAAATTATTGGAGCCCACAGACAACGAGGCCATGTCAGGCCGCAGCGGTAACATGCCGCCCCGCACCTGCCCCACACCAGAGCGACCGCCAGTTGAAAGTTGAACAATCATGCCGGGGCAATGCATCTTTATGCCCTCCATCAACTGCGCAAAACGTTGCGGATCAGACGTTGGTTTCCCCTCACCATCACGCACATGGGCATGAACAATACTTGCCCCCGCCTCGAAGCATTCATGCGTGCTCTCAATTTGCTCGGCAATGCTGATCGGCACTGCGGGGTTATTTTCCTTCGTCGGAAGTGAACCTGTAATCGCGACACAGATGATGCAAGGATTGGTCATTTTGATTTCGTGAGCACCACGTTCCATTCGCAAATGCGGAACGGGTTCGGCATGCCAAGATCTGCTGCTTTCTTTGGGTCATCGACCAAACTGAATTCCGCAATCAGGCTTTCTTTCACGCCAAACACTGCATCATCTTTCAGCCACGGGCAGTCCGGCGTGAAAATATGAGTGATGAGTTTTTCATAACCCGGTGCCGACACGATAAAATGCAAATGTGCGGGTCGATTGTGGTTGCGGTCCAAGGCTGTCAGCATGTTGCCAACCGTACCATCGAATGGGATGGGATAGTAACGGGGATAGACTGAGCGGAAGCTGTACCGACCGTCTTTTTCAGCGGTGAACACGCCGCGCAAATTCATGTCAGGCTGTATGCCTTTTTGCTGCACATCATAAAAGCCTTCGTCATTGGCCTGGAACACATCGAGTGTTGCACCCACAATAGGCTTGCCCTTGGCATTCGTAACACGTCCATGAATCCAAACCGGTGCGCCCTTGCCGTCCAAACAGATGTTCGCACCATTGGCGTAATGCGGCGCATTTTCAATGTAAAAAGGCCCAAGCACCGTCGATTCCGTTTCGCCCGACATTTTGTGATTGTTCAGTGCCTCGACCAACATGGAAATACCAAGCGCGTCTGACAACAAAATAAACTCCTGCCGCCAATCGGTGGAGAGATGCCCGGTCTTGGTCAGAAACTCTATGCCATAGCGCCATTCATCCAACGTGACATTGGTTTCTTTGACAAAGGCATGCAGATGCTTGACCAGAGAATTGGTGACTTCCTTGACGCGCTTGTCAGCCTTGGGGCCAACGCGGTCTTGGACCACTTTCACAGAATCTTTAACGCTGAAGTAATATTTGGCACCCGTGTTCTTCAGCGCTTTTTTCTTCACAACTTTAGCCATGGTCTAATGTCCCGAAATGGAGTTGAGAGCGCTATCATATGCACACATCTCTCGGATGCCGTTCTCGTGCTCTCAAAAACCACGACAACCCCCTAAAAACCGTCATCCTCGCGAACGCGGGGATCCAGACTTTCCACCAACTCACTTGTTGAAAGTCTGGATTCCCGCGTTCGCGGGAATGACGGAATTATATATTAAATATAATTACTTAAGTCGTATATTTTGAGCGTTTTGCGACTCGGTTATCATACTCAAAAAGATGTGTGAATCCGATAGGTTGAGAGCAGGTGAATACAGATTGGAGCGTCTAAGCGTTTCAAAGAATACTGGAACTAATTTAATTTTTTCGCAACCCCCGCCAAATTGGCCGCATGGCTTTGCGGGCTGCAACATAGTGGGGGAAGGTTTTGTCGTAACGTGTGGCCAAACTTGCGTCAGGCTGTGTTGCGGCACCAATATGCGGATCAACCCAAACCTTTGCACAAGCTGCCATATCGGGAAAAAATTTCTGTTGAACGGCTGCAATCATCGCAGCGCCAGCGGCCCCCGCTTCTTCGCGGGATACTGTTCTGACATCAGCATTCAACACACTCGCAAGGATCAAACGCAAGGCCTTCGACCTTGCGGCTCCGCCCGTCACCCGCACTTCCCTGGGGATTGCCCCCATGGCTTCGTAACAATCCCGCGCTGCAAAAGCCAAGCCTTCAAACACACTGCGCATCATGTCGTAATAGTCAGCTGTGGTATCAAGCCCATTGAACATGGCCCGCGCCGCCGTATCCATGAAAGGGCTGCGTTCACCGGCCCATGAAATATAGGGGTGATACAAAAGCTTGCACGGTTCGCGCGCCAGGACTTTGTCGTCTAATCCTTGCAATAAATCAGCGCGGCTTTTGCTCAGGCCTTGGTCAGCCAAAATGCCAATTGCCACATCCAGCAACCAGTCAATGTTGAGCGTGGCCGCCATGTTGGAATGCATTTGCGCCACCATGCCCGGTGCCGGAAATATGACGGTGAAACCGGCTTTTTCGGCGTTGAGCTGCACAGCATTTTTATCAGGCCGTAGCGACATATGCATGCCGGTGGAACCAATTATGGTGCAGCCTGTTTGGCCTGATGGATCAAACAAACCGCCGCCCAGACCAGTGCAAACATAATCCACAAAACCTAGGCAGACGGGTGTGCCCGCTTTTAAGTTTGCTTGTATTGCAATGTCTTCCCGCAGGCTGCCACAGACCTCTGTTCCATCCACAACTGGCGTCAGAAGCGGTTTGCAATTTGCAGCGCCCATGTGGTCCAGAATGTCGGCTTGATAGCTATTGGTCTTGTAATTGCCAAAAGTACAATTGGCTTCTGACGGATCGGTAACACGGTCACCGGTGAGTTTGAAATACAGCCAGTCTTTGCAATGGAAAGCATGTGTCGCCTTAGCCAATACATCAGGCTTGTGTTTCTGCATCCAGGCAAGTTTGCCACTCATTTGAACCACCGTGAGGCCGGTGCCAGTGCGTTCGTAATGAGCCGCATAGTGCTCTGCACCCACATAGTCGTCGACCATTGAAGCACAACGGTTATCCAACCAGATCGTAGCGGGACCAACAGGTTCACCTTCCCGATCAATCAACCACATGCCATCGCCCTGGGCCGTGACTGAAATTGCAATCAATCGTGATGCAAGATCGGGAATTTTTTCACCGAGCTGTTTAAGTGTTTCCACTGCGTCAGCCCAAGTGCGGGTCATATCCTGCTCCACCGCACCATCAGGAAAACTCACATAGTCATTTGCAATTGCCGCAACAGCAATCTGTTGACCATCAACAGTGAACGCCACAGACTTCAAAAAAGAAGTCCCGGCATCAATGCCTATGATTATACCGTCTTTCATTTTAAGGGTCCCGGGTGCGAAACGTGGGGAGCTACCATATGCACATAACTTTTGGGGTATTTTAAAACTCCACATCTACCGTCATCCCGGCGAAGGCCGGGACAAGGCTTTTCAGCATACTTCAAACATAGCGAGCCTCGTCCCGGCCTTCGCCGGGATGACGGAATAAATAACTTAAAACAATAAGATAGACATATTTTAGTGCGGCTGTTTTTCGAAGTTTCCATCGCTCCCAAAAGATGTGTCAACCTGACAGTCCTTTTGGGCAGGGAGAAGAATGGAGCAACTCTTTTGGTGGTTGGCATAATGCTCTTTAACTTTGCGGGCGGGTTTTCTTTGGGTCGTAATGTGAAAGGCCAACAATGGTGGCAGGCAAACGCTTCTGCTGGCCATCAAGTTTTCCCACCTCAATTGCAGTATTGACTGCGGCATGAACAATATCAACCCGGGCCAGCGCAATGTTTTTGCCAAGGCATGGCGAACGCATGGAAGACGTGACCTCACCCACTTTGGCGCGGCCAATGTAAAGCGCATCACCATGCCCCACAGCGACATTGGCATCAATGTCCAAGCCCACAAACTTGCGCGAGGGATTTTCCTTGCGGCGGATCAGCGCCTCTCGCCCGATAAAATCATCGGCTTTTGATTTCAGTGGCACGGTAAAACCAATGCCCGCTTCAAAGGGATCAATTTGATCCGAGAAGTCATAGCCCGCAAAAATAAGTCCAGCTTCAATGCGCACCATATCAAGTGCGGCAAGACCCATGGGGCGGAGGCCCAAGTCCTCGCCATGACGCCACACCGCATCATAAACAGCGTTCGCATCTTTCGGATGGCAGAAAATTTCATACCCAAGTTCGCCCGTGTAACCTGTGCGTGACACCACAAGCGGTGCGCCTTCTGGTCCGCCCAATTTGGCGACAGCAAAACGGAACCAGCCCAGTTCATCCATGGAGGGTTGGTGTGGTGCCGTCCAAATCATGCGGCGCATGATCTCGCGGCTGTTGGGGCCTTGCACCGCGAGGTTATGCAGTTGATCCGTCGAAGAGCGCACCATGACTTTCAGCCCAAGTTTTTCAGCCCACTCTCTGATCCAGGTGCCACCATATTCGTCGCCACCAATCCACCGGAACTGGTCTTGGCCCAAACGAAACACCGTGCCGTCATCAAGCATGCCACCGTGTTCGTAACACATGGCGGTATAAACCACTTGTCCCTGCGACAGCTTTTTCATGTCACGGGTCACGACATATTGCATCAACGCCTCGGCGTCAGGGCCGGTGACTTCAAATTTCCGCAGCGGTGAAAGATCAAGCACCACCGCCTTTTCGCGACACGCCCAATATTCTTCAATCGCACCATTGGCAGAATAGACCTGCGGCAACCAATAGCCTTTGTATTCCACGTGGTGACGCGTACGTTGCGAAATCCGTTCGTGAAAGGCGGTTTCCTTGGTCATTTTCGGCTCCGAATCTGGGGTCGTGCGATTGGCGATAGCGCGGCTGAATTTTTCCTGACCGGAATACGTGCGCACGTGAATATCTGAGAGATACCAACCATTGGCAGGTGACGTATCGTCCGGACAAGCCGACGATACACACACAATATCCGTCAGTGCACGGAACAATACATAGTCACCAGGGCGCGACCATGGCTCATCACTGATCAGCACATTGTGAGCGTCAATGCTGGTGTTGAAAAACAGGTTGACGGCCATCCAGCCCGGACGCGGTTTGATGCCATAAGCTGAAAGAGCACCATTGAAATTATCAGAACAATTGGCATGGCCGGGGTAGCCAATGTCATCATAATATTTGGCGGCACAGGCCATGGCGAAAGCATCGTGGCGACCCACCGTGTCTTGCACCACTTCAAGTAAGGGCGTCATATCTTGATCATAATACTTGGAATGCAGCCCCGGCACACTAAAGGCATGCCCCATCAGCGTGCGGGACGTTGTGACGTCTAAAGCAAGCTCCAAGCCACGATCCAGTTTCCGCGCATCAAAGCACTGAAAATCAGTACACTGACGACCGTCGACATCCAGAATCTGAATGTAATCGCCAGCCTTCACCAAGTATGCCTTGGCCGTGGCTGACTTCACACGAATGTCTTGCAAGGGATCTGCCAACGGATCAGGCAAATCAAACTTCCCAACGAGGCCGGGGTTTGCGCGCTGAACCAAAAGTGTCAGCGACGCAGCTGCATCCTGGTGCTCAGGGTTCATGTCCCCACCGGGAGCAGCCACAATCAGCCAGCCCGCTTCAGAAGCTGTAAACTCAAACTTGAGTTTTGCCGGTGTCGCAGCATCAAACACTTGAAAAGCACCAGCCGTTGCAAGATCAATTTTACGGCTGTGAAGCCCCAGTTTCAAACGCTGGGCATCAATGCTCAAATTTGGTTTAGCCAAAATTGCTTTCAAGCCTGCTGCATCGGAATTGGCTTTCAGCCCCAGAATAGCGCAATCAATCCGCCCATCTTGTCTCGCCGCAATCACTTCAGCAATTTGTCCGCCTTCGTCGTTGATGAGCGTGAAGCTATCCCCTGCCCCCACTTGCAACAGCAAGCCACCCGCACCCACAACCCTGTGTCGTTCAAGACCGTGATGCCGCTCCATATCACGCGGCAACAAGATGCGGCTCGGGCGCGGCGGACCTGCTGTAACATGCGGGTATTGTGAGCTTTGTAACATTATGAACTCGATTTTAAGGGCATGAGCACCGTATTGTCTTCCATTGTTTGCAGACCTGTGAACTTGCGGCGCTCGTCTTTCGGGCTTACGCCAAACAGTTCCTTGTAATCGCGCGCCATGGGGGTCAAGGTTTGGTAACCCACCGATGTCGCAATATCGCGCAAGGAGTCATCAGAATAAAGCACGCGTTGGCGGGCTTTTGTGAGGCGCATTTGGCGATAAAAGCGTAAGGGGCTCTGGCCTGTCTCGCGCTTGAACAAACGCTCAAAATGCCGCCCCGACATATCAACGGCTGCTGCAACATCGGGAATGCGCAAAGGATCTTCGATGTGCGTTTCAAACAAGCGAATGGCTTCACGCACACTCGGAATCAAGCGATCAGCCGTTCCACCTTTGTAGGGCACGGGGACTTTTTGATTGGCATTCTCATCGCGCATGAATGGATGCTGGAACCAGCACGCCACTTCCGTCATGCAATCTTGGCCCAAACGTTCTTCAATCAGACGCAACATCAAATCAAACACGGCACCTGCCCCTGATGCCGTGATGCGGCCCTTGTCACGCAAGATCACAGCCTCACTGAACATGACTTTGGGAAACTCTGCTTTGAAGGCCGCTTCGTAACACCAGTGCACGGAACATTTCCGATCTTCCATCAATCCGGCACGGGCCAGCTGGAAGATACCGCCAGAAAAAGCACCCATCGTCACACCCGTCCGCTCCAGCCAACGCAACCGCGCTGTGCTGCGGCGCTTGTCGAAAAACTGACTGGAAGGAAGTGCGAGAATATAAAGATGATCAAGCTCACCGCACTCAGCCAAGGTCACATCGGGTTCAAACTTGACATCGGCTGATGAACGCACCGGCGCGTGGTTTTCAGCCACCAGCCGCCATTCGAATTTCTTCTGTCCTGATATTTCATTGGCGGCGCGCAAGGGCTCGATTGCCGATGTCAGGCATGCCATCGGGAAGCCTGGAAACATCAGGAAGCCTAAACGCAATGGCGCTTCTGAAGTCATCAATCCTCAGGCCACCAACCGGGCGACGTAGGCTTGCCATCATCATACTGCGACAACCACGCCGTCATCAGATCACGGTTGCGGATAAAACCTTTGTAGGTCGCAAGATCAGGATGCACATCCCGCACCACGCGGTGCAAACGGCGGGCCCATTTTGGAACGGTCACCAACTCTTCAAACTTGCCGAGGTAACAGCGGATGGAAAACGCAACCGCATTGGAACGCGGCAAACGGAACAGAGCTTGCAACTCAACCCGCAAATGCATTTTGTTCCCGAGGTTTTCCGGGGTGAGTGATGTCTTCATCGGTCCCCACTTGTGATAAGTCTCAGGTGCTGTATCCAGCAGCGGGTTAACCGTCATGGTCCAATTGAAGCGCCGCACCGGTGAGCCATGCTGAAGCTTCAATAAGAATTTCAACGCACGATCAAAAATACCTTTTTCATGGGCCAAGGGTACCGGCGCATGCCATTCCATGAAGCTCATGCCGATATCGAAATCCAGCGACCAATCCGCTTGCGAGGTAACCATGCCCGCATCCATCCACAGGTCATTGTCACGCTCATCCTGCAGCGTGAAGTCCCCTTGGGTTTGTCGTGTGATATATTCAAAGGGCCCATAGGGCAGCGTTGACTCATCCAAGAACGTGAACTTCTGATCAATGCCAAGCGGGCGGTTGATCCAGTGCCAGTTGTTGCCGTCTTTGCTCAAAGAAAACCATTGCGGATATTCGCGGGCCTTCGACTCCATGATGAGTTCCAGCAAATCCCAACCCGCCAAAGTCATATGCGGCAGGGATTGGCAGCGCAGCGGATCCATCGCCAACACCTTGGCGCGGTCCAGCATCTCCGCCACATAATGCTCGTCCACATCAAATGTGTGTTCAAACGCCGTGCCCTTCCGCCCCGGCACATGCGGTTCCATGTTGACGGAATACATGTAGTCATCGCGATCAAACGGGAATGGAAAACGCCGCACACTTTCGGGTGAATTGCGATAGGTGAAATCATCGCGAAAGGTTTCGTCGTGAAAGAAACTGTTGAAGTCACCCGGCTTGAATATGATGCTCATGGTCGTCTCCTATCGATCTAACGTCAGGCGCTTGCCTTCAAAGCGGGATACACAAGGCATAATTTTTTCGCCCGCCGCATGGTCTTCTGCTGTCAGCCAAATGTCACGGTGCAACAACTGGCCATCACAAGCGACGACATTGGTTTCGCATTGCCCGCAAGCGCCACCCCGGCAGAGATAGGGGGCGTCCACCCCTGCGGCTTCAATGGCTTCCAGTAAAGATTGCGCAGTACCAACAGTGATGGTTTTGTTGGACCTTGCCAGATGAACTTCGAAAGCAGCCCCTGTGGCTGGTGCCAAAAATTCCTCGTGATGCAAAGCTTTAGCGGGCCAGCCCATTTCTGCAGCGGTTTTCAGCACCCAGTTGATCATGCCCTTGGGGCCGCAGACATAAAGATGCGTGCCGATGGGTTGCATCGACAGCACACGCTTCAAATCAATGACTTGCTTTTGATCATCAAAATAGAAATGCACTTTGCTGCCATGATCAGCAGCGAGGCGATCCATGTAAGCACCAAGGGGCTTCGACCGCGCAGCATAATGCAGCTCAAATTTGCCGCCGAAATGTTGAAGTTGCTTGATCTGGGCCAGGAACGGCGTGATGCCAATGCCACCCGCAATCATCACATGCTTGCGCGCGCGATTGTCGAGTGCAAACAGGTTCATGGGATAACTCAACACCATGTCCATGCCGGGCTTGATATGGTGGTGCATGTAAAGCGAACCACCACGCCCCGCATCATCGCGTCTCACAGAAATTTCATAGCCCGACAAATCCTGCGGATCGCTCATCAATGAATAGGGGTTGAGGCGGCGCGTGCCGTGGTCGTCCATTTCAACAACCGTATGCGCACCACCAGAAAAGGCTGGCAAGGTGCTGCCATCGCGGCTGACAAAGCGGAAGCGTTTGATCAGTTCATTGACCTCAACAACGCTTTCAACCCGAACCTTGAGTTTCGCACCCCCACTCATGTGAACCTCGTCACAGGGGGCGGCACATTGCCCGGTTCTTCCGCATCAATGTTGACACCTTGAAAAGCAGCAATGCGGCGCGAGTAATGATCGCGCACAAACAGGTTCAAGCCACAATGACTGCAAGCGAAAGGATCCGTCGCCACATTTTCGGTAATACCCTTGCAATGCACACATTGAACACGCCGCACGCAGGAGCCACGATGTTCCTTCTGAATATCAGCAAAAGGAAAACCGGTGTTCATGATTTCCCGTTCGGCCTGCCCCATCAAACCTTCACTGCCCGCCAAATAAAACTGCGTGCCCATATGCGCGTTTGACAACACACTGACGAGTCGCGGCAACAGTGCGGGAATGGAAGGTGCCACATAACACTGCGCTGCTCCCAGTGCTTCCAAAGCGGCAGACTTGTTGGTGCCATTGGGACCAGCACAATAGATGATGTGCATCATCGCCAGCATGTCTGCACCTGCCTGGTTCACCAGCGCAACAACAGCATCAGCTCCTTCGCCATCAGCGACAACAAGATGCTTTGCACCCTGCCGAGGCGTCAACACACCATAGACAGGACGGCTTTTGATGGCGGGCGGAAATTCAGTTTTGCTCATTGTGCGAAATGTCGATCAGCCCTGCACCGTCCGGCGTTTCTTTTCCGGATCATAGAATGGCATCGAGTGGGTTGACGCAGCGATGGGTCCATGCGTGCCGCAACGCACTTCAAGCTTGCTGCCGTTGTTGGCGCAATCCACGGGAATACGTGCAATCGCAATGTTGTGCTTGTTCAGCGGCGAATACATGGCTTGCGTGACAACGCCCACCTTTTTGCCATCGCGGAACACCGGCGCACCATTGCCCGGAACATTTTTACCCTCAAGCTTCAATCCCCAAATCTTGAAGCGCTCTTTGCCCTTCAAGCGATAATGTTCTTCCGCACCGCGAAATCCAACCTTGCCCGGAGACACCGTGAAGTCGAGACCCAGCTCCCACAACGTGTCACCATTGCTTTCGTTTTCGAACGGATACATTTCTGAATTGTCGAAGGGGAAGAACAGCAGATAACTTTCCGTCCGCAGCATATCGAGTGTCGTAAAGCGGCAAGGAATAATGCCGCTCGCTTTGCCCTCTTCCAAAATGCGATCCCAGATCATCGGCGCATCTTGTCCACGCACAAACAGTTCATAACCACGCTCACCCGTATAGCCGGTGCGCGAAATCATGGCGGGCTTTCCAAACAGTGATGTTTGCATATGTGCAAAATAGGGAAGTGCCCGAATGCCCGGCACATGCTTTTCGAGATACTCCACCGCCATCGGGCCTTGCAGCGAAAGGTCATGCATATTGTCGTCAAAGCGAATGGCGACATCGCGGCCAGTCGCCGCCATCGTCAATTGTTCATGCGCACCGCCCGAACCATGCACCACCATAAAGGCATTGGGGGCCAAACGATAAATCACACAGTCATCAACAAATTTGCCCGCATCATTCAACATCGTCGCATAGACCGAACGGCCCGGCATCAGCTTTTCCATATTGCGGGTAGTGGCACGTTCAATCACATGGGACGCCGCCGGTCCGGTGATATGAACTTTTTTTAAACCCGACACATCCATAAGACCGGCCTTGGTGCGGATCGCCATATACTCTTCATCAGGGTCGCCTTTTGAATAAGACCAAGCTGTTCCCATCCCGCTCCAATCCTCAAGGTTTGAGCCTAAAACCCGATGGCGGTCGATGAGTGTTGAAAAACGCCAAGAATTGGTCATGTAAAATCTCCCTGAAGCAGCTTTGTTTTCGCCAAGTGTCCGACGATTAGCGACAAAAATCAATATTCAAATTCAATTTATTTTCTTGAGAGAGAACACTGAAAAGAAAATAGGGCCGCAGCGGCAGCCCCTTCTTCAACTCATTTTGTTGTTCAGCTTGGTTTGAGTTTTTAAGACACCAAAACTCTTCTCCCTCCCCCTTGTGGGGAGGGTCAGGGTGGGGGTCGGTTGGTCTTCAAAGATGAGAAATGAATTCAAATATTTGAAACCTGCGCGACCCCCACCCTTAATCCCTCCCCACAAGGGGGAGGGACACCAGAGTCTGCTTCCATTTAAGCACTATTTACTCTCAGCTTGGCAATACGAAGAACCAGTTTGCCCACAACACAACAGCAGCACCCGCTGCCAATGTGACATAAGGCAACATGCCGGCTTTGCGTTCGCCCAATTCGCCGTCTTTCAAGCCAAGATCAGCATAGGCTTGAGCGGGGAATTTACCTCCGTCTTGCATGTAGTGGCGATAGCAGAACACTGGAATGATCAAGGCTGCGAAAATCAACCCTGCCCATAATGCGTTCGAATAACCCCACACCTTCGCACCAGCGCCAAGGAACAAGGCGTTCACGAAAGCTAACACTGTGTTCACGCCGAGCAACCAGTTTGGAGCCTTCCAAGGACGCTCAATATGTGAGGAGTCGATGCGGTGGATCCAGCCTGCGTTCAAGTTCAAGAAGTTGAAGATGATGTAGCCAACGTTGGAAATCGCGAGCACATAGAAATACCCGCCAACGTCCGAAGCCAGTGCCAACAAAAACACGTTGAACGCAAAGTCTGTCCACATGGCCTTTGATGGCGCACCCTTTTCATTCACGCCCGACAAGTACTTTGGCAACCAGCCGTCTTTCGAACCTTGATAAAGGGTACGGGAAGAACCGGCCATAGCCGTCATGATGGCCATGAACAATGCAAGAATCATCAGAATCACAAAAAGCTGCGTGATCACGGCACCCCCGCCCACCATATTGCCAAGCGCTTCACCTATGCCTGTCCCGTCAACGATTCCTGTTGCCAACATGCCGGTGGTTCCGAGCACACCTTGGAAAGAGAATGGAATCAGGAAAAAGAACACGCAGCACAGAAGGCCAGAGTAGAAAATGGCCCGGAAGGTATCGCGTTTTGGGTCTTTCAATTCGCTGGTATAGCAAACGGCGGTTTCAAAGCCATAAGTTGACCAGGCGGCAATATAAAGTCCTCCTAAGAACAGGGTCCAACCGCCAATGTTCCACGTGCCATCAACGCCCGAGTATGCAGCGGTGGGTGGCAGCAGATTGGTCACGTTCATGCTGTTGATTTGACCTGTGAAGATCGGCACAAGGCCCACCAGCAACAACGGCACCAACACGATAATCGCCAACCACTTCTGGGCGCTGGCTGTTTGTGCAATGCCACGATGTTGGATCACCAGGATCAGCAACATCAAGGCCACGCCAATCAGGAACGTCGAATTGAAATGCAATGTGCCAAGACCGGGAATGGTGAAAGCAAGCGCTTCAAACGTACGGAAGGCAGGCGTCAATGCGGACACGCCATCAGCAGACGCCACAGCTTTGATCGCATCAGTAGAAACAACACCGGCGTTGGCTGCCATGTAATCAACAACTGATTTTGTTTCAGCCGTGTAATTTGCCATGTTTGCCGTCACCCAATCCACAACCTGCTGGCTATCAGCCAAAGGAATGGGGAAGAGCGCATTTAAAATGTAACCTGCAGCAATGGCGCAACCCAGCGACAGCACGGGTGACCAGGCAAACCAGTTACACCACACCGAAAGCGGTGCGATAAGTTTTGAATAGCGCAACCAAGCCGTCGCACCATAAATCGAAGTGCCACCGGATTTGTTGCTGAACATGCCCGCCATTTCGGCGTAAGTGAAGCTTTGCAAAAATCCCATGATCATCGAGATGATCCACACCAGGAAGGCCAGCTTGCCCGTCACCCCGGCGATGCCACCAATTGAGAAGAGAACCAATGGCGGCACGCCAGCCGCGACCCAGAAGGCCCCTTTCCAGTCTAATGCCCGGACCAATTGGCCCTGGTCAGTTTTCGTTGTCATTTCCCACTCCTATTGAACATAGGCGGGTTTTGGATTTCGGCTTCAAAAGCCGACATCCCATGCCCCCACCCTGCGTTAGCGCCGCTTCCCTTTGAGGGGCGGCTGTTGCCCATTTTCCCCGAAATCAGCAGCGATATACGACTCCGCTTTGTGCTTCCGGCAGCACAAAGAAAAGCACGTGAAAGCCTGCTTGGCGAGAGAAATATTAACTTGGCGAAAATTTGTTTCCTGAGCGAGGAGGCCCGAAGGGACCTCATGCGATGTCTCAACCACGAAGTGAAGGCCCATTTCCGGAGTATGCCTGAAAATAGCAGAACGACCGCGCGGTGTCAAGCGTTATTTTCCTAAGCTGGACAAATTTTTAGAAGCCCCTAATTCTTCAGATAACTTTCCATTGAATCCTCCAAAGCATCTTTCCAAGGCGTGTGATGCACAGGTGCCATTGTGCCGGTAATGACCGACTTATAAGCATTGTCGCGGAAGGTCATGATATTCGCGGCCTTGTGGTCTTTCCAATCAAAGAAAGCCTGGCACGCGCCCTCAACATCAAATGAAGGATAATCGGTTTCGGCAATCAGCTCTTCAACATAGTGACCCTGATAGTGAATTGCGTCGTGAGCATCCTTGCCAGCCTCTTCGCCAGCCACGCGATCTGCGACGTCTTTCGCCAAAATTGCCTTATCGGTTGGAATTTTGATGCGGTCCATGATGGCATCCCGCACCCACCAGGCTTGCGCATCAAACATGTTGAAGGTGAACCATTGGTCTTGCATGCCCAAATAAAACAATGCCGGATTATGAACCCAAGCCACGCCCTTGTAGAGATCAGCCGAGGCCAAACGGTTTTTGGTTTTGAGGCGCAAATCATCCGGCAGGAAGGGGAAGTGGTGTTTGTATCCTGTGCACAGAATAATCGCGTCGATCTTTTTTGATGTGCCGTCTTTGAAGTAAGCGGTGTCTTCATCCACATGGGTGAGGATTGGAACCTCTTTCCAATTCGAAGGCCAGTCATAACCCATCGGTGCGGTGCGATGCGCCACTGTCACCGAATTACAACCATACTTCCAGCACTGGGAACCAATGTCTTCAGCCGAATAGCTGGTGCCGACGATCAGCAAGTCCTTGCCTTTGAATTCCATCGCGTCACGGAAATCATGAGCATGCAGAATGCGGCCGTTGAAAGTTTTGAAGCCGGGATACTCGGGCACATTGGGTGTTGAGAAGTGACCCGAGGCCACTATCACATTGTCGAAGACTTCTTCGTAAATCGAGTCTTTCGCATGGTCGTGAATGATCATCGTGAATTTCTGCGTATCACCATCAAAGCGCACATAACGCACCGCTGATTGGAAACGGATCCAATCCCGCACACCAGCTTTAATCACACGACCTGCAATGTAATCCATCAACACCGCGCGTGGCGGATAGCTGGCGATTTGCTTCCCAAAATGTTCTTCAAACGAATAGTCGGCAAATTCCAAACCTTCCTTTGGCCCGTTCGACCAGAGGTATCGATACATTGAGCCATGAACAGGTTCACCAAACTCATCAAGCCCGGTGCGCCACGTATAATTCCACAATCCACCCCAATCACTTTGCTTTTCAAAGCAAACGATTTCTGGAATGTCTGCACCCTTGGCTTTGGCTGATTGAAACGCCCGCAACTGCGCTAAGCCAGATGGTCCGGCACCGATGACTGCAATTCTTTTTTTCATAAGCATTAGATATCCAAAGTGTTGTCAGTTTCCCAGCGCGAGAAGTGAGAGGCGTAACTGTCCCATTCCTTATGCTTCAATTTCAGGAAAGCCGTCGAGAATTCTTCGCCCATCATGGCTTTCAATGTCGCGTCCTTGTCATAGGCACGCAATGCATCAAGCAGGTTCAATGGCAGTTTTGGCGCATCTTTCACCGTGTGGCCCATTTGATACATATCGATGTCGTGACGCTTGCCGGGGTCGGCTTTGGTGCGCACACCATCCAACCCTGCGGCGATGATCACGGCCTGCAACAGATAAGGATTGGCAGCACCATCAGGCAGGCGCAATTCAAAGCGACCAGGCCCGGGCACACGCACCATGTGGGTGCGGTTGTTGCCGGTCCATGTCACCGAGTTCGGTGCCCAAGTTGCACCCGATGAGGTGCGCGGCGCGTTGATACGCTTGTAGCTGTTGACGGTCGGGTTGCAGATTGCAGCAAGGGCCGAAGCATGCTTCATGATGCCGCCCAGGAAAGTGCGGCCACGATCCGACAAACCTAATTCCTTATTCTTGTCAGCGAACACATTTATCTTGCCGTCTTTCGACCAGACAGAAATATGGGCGTGACAACCGGAACCCGTCAAACCTTTAAACGGCTTCGGCATAAAGCTGGCGCGGAAACCATGTTTCTCGGCAATTGACTTGGTCATGAACTTGAAGAACGAGTGTTTGTCAGCGGTTTGCAATGCATCGTCATATTTCCAGTTCATTTCAAACTGGCCAACCGCGTCCTCGTGGTCGTTCTGGTAAGCTTCCCATCCCAGCTCCAACATGTAATCGCAAATTTCCGCAATCACATCATAGCGGCGCATCACGGCTTGCTGGTCGTAACAAGGTTTTTCCGCCGTATCATAGGGATCGGAAATTTGGCTGCCATCGGGGGAGAGAATAAAGAACTCTGGCTCAACACCTGTCTTCACGCGGAGACCATCTTTTGCAGCCTCATTGACCAACCGCTCCAACACATTGCGTGGCGCTTGGTCGACAAGCTTACCTTCCATCATGGCGCGGGCGGCAACCCACGCCACATCTTTTTTCCACGGCAATTGAATGGCAGAGTCTGCATCAGGCACAGCCATCAAGTCAGGATGTGCCGGAGTTAAATCCAGCCAAGTCGCAAAGCCTGCAAAGCCCGCACCTTCAACCGCCATGTCATTGATGGCTTGTGTTGGCACCAGTTTCGCCCGTTGCCCACCGAACAGGTCGGTGTAGGAAATCATGAAATATTTAACGCCTTTTTGTTTTGCCCACTTCGCAAGATCTCTTGCCATTTTCGTCGTCTCCCTGAAGTCTTTTTTTATTTTTTAAAAACTGCCGTTGCGGCCCGGTATCCAGTTGGTTCCCGCAAGTGGAACGCCCGCCATTGCCGCTGCTTCTATTGTCAGCGAGCATAAGTCTTCCGGTTCCAGATTGTGAAGATGGTTTTTTCCACAGGCCCGTGCGATGGTTTGCGCCTCCAATGTCATGACCTTCAAATAGTTTTTCAAACGACGACCACCCAGCACAGGGTCGAAGCGTTTTGAGAGTTCCGGATCTTGCGTTGTAATACCAGCCGGGTCTTTGCCCTCATGCCAATCATCATAAGCATCAGCAGTGGTGCCAAGCTTTTGATATTCAGCTTCCCACTTCGGATCATTGTCGCCTAAGGCAATCAATGCAGCCGTGCCGATTGAAACAGCGTCGGCCCCAAGTGCCAAAGCCTTGGCCACATCAGCACCAGATCGAATGCCACCTGAAACAATCAGCTGCACTTTGCGATGCATGCCCAATTCCTGCAGCGCCTTTACAGCTTGAGGAATGCAGGCAAGAATCGGCATGCCCACATGTTCGATGAAAACGTCTTGCGTGGCTGCTGTTCCACCCTGCATGCCGTCGAGCACAACAACATCCGCTCCGGACTTCACTGCAAGTGCCGTATCATAATAAGGCCGTGCACCACCGATTTTGACGTAGATGGGTTTTTCCCAATCGGTGATTTCACGGATTTCAAGAATTTTGATTTCAAGATCATCAGGCCCCGTCCAATCGGGATGGCGACAGGCGGAACGTTGATCAATGCCTTTTGGCAAGTTGCGCATATTGGCAACGCGGTCGGAAATTTTTTGTCCCAACAACATGCCACCACCACCGGGTTTGGCACCCTGCCCCACGACAATCTCAATCGCATCAGCGCGACGAAGATCATCAGGGTTCATGCCGTAGCGTGACGGCAGATATTGATAGACCAAGGTTTTGGAATGGCCGCGCTCTTCCTCCGTCATGCCGCCATCACCAGTGGTGGTCGATGTGCCGGCAGCAGATGCACCACGTCCCAAAGCTTCTTTCGCAGGGCCCGACAAAGCACCAAACGACATGCCCGCAATCGTCACCGGAATATCCAAGTGGATCGGCTTCTTGGCGTGTCGCGTTCCCAACCACACATCAGTTGCGCATTTTTCGCGGTAGCCTTCGAGCGGGTAACGGCTGATGGAAGCGCCCAGAAACAGCAGATCATCAAAATGTGGAAGATGGCGTTTGGTGCCGCCGCCACGAATGTCATAAATTCCCGTCGCCGCTGCACGCCGGATTTCGGCGTTGACGGCTGGCGTAAAGGTGGCGGAGTAACGTGGGGGTGTGCGTGGAAAATCAGTCATGTGAGGTCTCAGTAATCCGACGCATTGTCGATGTTGAAGGTGTAGAGTTTGCGGGCCGAACCATAACGGCGGAATTGTTCAGGCTTGGCTTTCGCATCGGCCTCACCGCGTTTCAGTAAATCTTCCAGAATGGTGTAATGTTCAGGCCGCATTTCTTTTTCAATGCAATCCGTTCCCAAAGACTTCACCTTACCGCGCACAAACATGCGGGCTTCATAAAGGCTGTCACCTAAGGCTTCACCAGCATCGCCCAGCACAACCAAGTTGCCGGATTGCGCCATAAAGGCCGACATGTGGCCGATGTTGCCATGAACAACAATATCAATCCCCTTCATCGAAATGCCACAACGTGACGAGGCGTTGCCCTTGATCACAAGCAGTCCACCGCGCCCCGTGGCCCCTGCATACTGGCTGGCATCGCCGTCGATGATCACGGTTCCCGACATCATATTTTCCGCAACACCTGGGCCTGCACTGCCAACAATGCGGATTGTGGCTTGCTTGTTCATGCCGCCGCAATAATAGCCGGTGGACCCGCGCACGGTAATTTCAATCGGCGCATCTACGCCTGCTGCAATCGCGTGTGAGCCCTTCGGGTTCACAATTTCCCACGCCGTCATATTGGTTTGGCCCTTCAAGGCGTGAAGTGCAGAATTCAGCCCGCGCAAACCATTTGCGCCCAAATCATACGTTTGCATCTGCTCAACGCTCCCAGAAATAAACAGTGGCGGGTTCAGGTTCCCACACACGGGCTTTTTCGATGCCCGGTAAATTGACCAGCGCACGATATTCAGACCCGAAGGCCACATATTGATCAGTCTCGGCCATCACAGCAGGCTTGCAGGCAATGGGGTCACGCACCACACCAAAACCATTGTGGGTGCCAACGACGAAAGTGAAGAAGCCATCGAGGTCCGTGAGGGTTGCCTCCATCGCATCACCAAGCTTTTCGCCCTCTTGCAATTTGTGGCTGATGAAGGCCGCCGCAACTTCAGTGTCGTTCTCCGTTTCAAATGTCATGCCATGGCGGATCAAATCACGTCGCACCGAATTATGATTCGACAATGAGCCATTGTGAACGAGGCACTGATCTGCACCTGTTGAGAACGGGTGTGCACCCATCGTGGTGACAGCTGATTCAGTTGCCATGCGCGTGTGGCCAATGCCATGCGTGCCAGACATTTTGGGAATACCAAAGCGTGCCGCCACATCCTTTGGCAAACCGACTTCCTTGAAAATTTCAATGCTGTCGCCCGAGCTCATCACTTTGCAATTGGGGCGCAGCTCGGTGACGGCAGCACGCGCCAAGTCCAATTTCTTTGCTGGAACATCCAACACCACATGGGTGTTCTTGATCACGGCCTTCACTGGGCTGCCGAGTGACTTACTCAATTCCTTGGCAAGGCCTTTAAAATCAACAGTGGGATTGCTCGACTGCACCGTCAGTTTCGCACGCCCCTTCACCGGCCTGCCATAAATCGCGATGCCAGCGGAATCAGGCCCGCGATCGGTCATGGTGATCAACATGTCCGTCAACATGGCACCCAGCTTGGGTTCCAATTTGGGGTCCTTCAAGAACAACCCAACAATACCACACATGGCATTTTCTCCTCTGAACGTCTGATGTTGACGCTAACACCAAATTTTCAAGCTTTCAACTGTCAAGAAACAATTTTCACTCGTCATTCTTGTCGCGGTTCAGTCGATGGGCGTCAATAATCGACATGCCCCAAATAAAAACACCGCCAATATGCCGCCCGACGAAGCTGGCGCTTTCCGGCATGATTTTTGTGCTGAGCCAACCCAAAATGACAGTGAAGAAAATGAACATCAGTCCGCGCGGCGCTTGGCCCAACCACACGTGAGCGGCACCGGGAATCAAAGACGCGAGAAACAACAGAATTGGCTTTTTACGTTTTGGCATGATGGTGAATGTCATGGCGAAGAGAAATCAAGATGTCCATCAATTGCGTGGCAAGATCAGCATCAATCGTCGTCTCAGCAAAATTGGCCTCACGGAAAACCCCGTAACGGGCTTTATCACCTTCGGCCAGTTGCACGACAATACGCAAGCCCTTGGGCGAAATCAAAAACTCTTTGCCCCGCCCGTGATGAAAAATGTCGAGGTGATGCCCCATCACTGCAAGTGCCTCACTTGGAGCGGCAACATCACTTCTGACATTTGCCTGTTCCGGAAATCCGTGCGGCAAAGAAAGAGTGTGCGGCAAAAAATCAAAATTGGAAAATGACGAAACACCTGCTGCCCGCATCATCATATTTGTTATGGCTGTCACAGGTTGCGGTTCAGGCAAAGTCACCATCAACCACAGGCTGGGGAGTTTGCGTGTCGCCAAGGTGTCAGCAACAGTTTTCAGTTGAAAGCCATGATCACGATAGCGGCCCGTTAACGTCCAAACACCTGCGGTTACGCCAAGCTGCAAATCCGGATTTTCGAACAATGATATTACCGGCTCGAACAATACGCGACCGTGATCAGCGCGCTTGGCGTCTGTGCGCAAATACTGCCGAAACAACAGCGCTATCAAAACAGCGGTAACAACAGCGCCTAATATAATTTGAATGTAACTCATGAATAATGAAGCGTCGGCGTTTCTAATTTCTTGCGATAATTCTTTTCAGCGTCATTCCGGCGAAAGCCGGAATCTTTCAAATCAAGCAGATCCCGACTTTCGTCGGGATGACGAGCTTCGGTGACGCTACAAAATCACTTAACGACGCCATTAAAATGGCCCGCCTTTCGGCGGGCCACTGCCCCCGTAACTGATCAATAGCCCTTGGGTTTTGGCCAAGGCATGGTGAACTGGGCTCCACGTTTCACATATTGATAACGGTAGAAATGGAACCACAAAGACATGATAATGTAGAACACCACCATTGCCGTGAGTTGCGCACCATAGCCCAAGAAGATCGCGAAGAAGGTCACGACGCAGAGAATGAACAACACAATCGCAGGCAATGGATGGAACGGATGGGTGTAACCCCGACGGATCGTACCCAGCGGCCACTTGTTGCGGAACATGATAATGTTCAGCGACATGAAGGTGTAGTGCAAGACGCCCGATAGAATGGAGAACGTAATCGCTTGACCAAGATTTGCTGTGAAAGCAAAAGCCAGAGCAATTGGAACCAAGAAAATAATCGAACGATAGGGTGTGCGATATTTAGGATGCACGGCTGAGAACCAACTGGGAATATAACGGTCACGACCCAACGAGAACCAAGCGCGCGCAGCATCGTTGATACAACCATTGGCCGAAGCCGTGGCAGCAAGAACTGTTGCAGCGAACATCAGCATTTCCAAGGTTTTGCTGCCGGTGAGCTTACCTGCATCTAACAATGGGAAGTAGGTGAAGCCCAGATATTGCCATGGCATCAATGAAGCGCACACATACCAAGTGAGTGAAGCGCCGATCAGCAGCGTGATCATGCCAGCCATGGTGCCGTAAGGCAGTGAACGGGCTGGAGAGCGTACTTCTTCAGCGGCTTGCGTGGTGCCTTCAATGCCGAGGTAATACCAAATGCCCCAATGGAAACCGGCAATCACACCAAGCCAGCCGTAAGGCAAGGCATTATCCGGCGTGATCATTTCACCAAGTTTCAGAACTTCGCCTTGTGACCACGGTTGCACCGAAAAGAACAACACGATGATGGCGAGATAGGCAAAAGCTGTAATCACCAAGTTGACATTCAAGGTCATCAACACGCCGCGATAGTTCAAGGCCGCGAGAACCACGATGATCGTCGCAATCACCCCTCGGTAATGCCAATCGCTGAAGCCTTCGCCAGCATAGGCTTTAATGGTGTCGGCAACCACAATGGCGTTAGACACTTCAAGCATGGTGTAGGCAAAGACCAAATAGAGCGCTACGTTGAAGGCCATCAAAGGCCCGACAATATGCTTAGCCTGCGCATATTGGCCGCCAGCGGCAGCCACTGTTGAGGTTACCTCTGAATCGATCATAGCGACTGAGGTGTAGAGAAGACCCACAACCCAGCAGATGATCAAAGCAGCAAGTGCGCCACCTTTGTCAGCAGAGAAGTTCCAGCCGGTATATTCACCGACAAGAACAATGCCTACGCCCAAAGCCCAGACATGGGCAGGGCCCAAGACACGGGAGAGCGACATGTGATTTGAGGAAGAAGTTGCGTTTGCCATTTTGTCCTCTCAAATCTTGTGTGTTTCAGTCATCGCTTCAATCTCGCCTTCACGCGATGATGTCAGCTCTGCTTCTGAATATTTTGAATCGGTTGAGTACCAATCATAGAGCATCCAGGCTGCAACCAGCCCGGACACGACCCAACCAATATTTGCGACAGTTATCCACATGATCGCTGCTCCTATTTGCCGTTGAACTTTTCGTCGATCACGTCGCGGTACTCTTTGTCTGAGGCCCGGAAGAGAAAGACGAAGTAGCCGATAAGTGCTGCTGTCAGCAGAATGAGCTGCACCCAATTGATGGTGTAATCCCACTTGCTCTGGATCACGTCATGCGCAGCAGCGGCATCAGCATAACCAAGCTTGACCCATTGTTCGACTTGCGCCGGGGTTTGCTTCAACAATTCCCAAGTTGGATTATCAATTTTTTCAACAACTTTGGAATTGCCGGCCCAGCCCATATAAAGCGGGAACCACAGGGCCATAAAAATCGCACCGACAATCACAATGATGTCGAACCACTGCATTGCCTTGGCTTGTTCTGGTGGAGTGTATTTTGCCATGATGTGTTCCCTCAGCTTTTGTTCTTGCGGGATTCATCCAGCGTCTTGATATCAAGACCGTAGATGAAGTGCTTGTCAGCGGCATAGTTCTTCACCATGGCTGCAATTGAAGCTGTGTTGAAAATCAGAACGGCTG
>JAYUQS010000168.1:0-8983 GCA_043756645.1 Hyphomicrobiales bacterium
TGGAAACCTGGGCCAAGCCTGAAATCTGGTCTGACCCGAAAGCCTTCGAAGCTGCTGGCGGAAAAGCTTATGCCGCTGGCGAAGCCTTGAAAGCAGTGACTGATGAAGCTGGCTTCAAGGCTGCATTCCCGGCTTTTGGTGAAGGCTGTAAAGGCTGCCACGAAATCGCCCGCCGTCCAAAGGAAGGCTGAGCCATTTCACGGCTTTTGACCACACGTAATATTCTGGGCCTGGCGCTGCTGGCAGTGCTGGGCCTTGTTGCTTTTTGGGGGATCACCAAACCGCGACCACTCTCGGCCGAAGCGCTGCCTCAACACACTGTTGATCTGGCCAATGGCGAAAAACTCTTCCATGCCTCGGGTTGTCATTCCTGCCACTTGCCATCGAAAGACTCCGGGCTTGATACAGCCTCGGTCGCTGGCGGTAACGCCATGCGCACGCCGGTGGGTACGCTTTATCCGCCGAACATCACGCCCGACACTGAAACCGGCATTGGTGGTTTGAGTGATGTTGATTTTGTCAACGCCATGCAAAAAGGCATTGGCAAAGCAGGCGGACATTTGATCCCGGCTTTTCCCTATACCTCTTATACCCATATGAAGGTTGAAGACGTACTCGACATCAAAACTTATCTGATGTCGTTGACGCCGGTTAAAAACCTGGTGCCATCACATGATGTGCCGGGACTGCCTGTCGTCAGATTTGGCTTGGGTGGCTGGAAATTCATCGGTCTCAATGAAAGTAAAACCGCTGGTGATCCTGCCCAATCCGAAAGCTGGAACCGCGGCAAATATCTGGTTGAAGGCCCCGGCCATTGTGCCGAGTGCCACACGCCGCGCACCTTGTTCATGACATCCGACACATCAAAATATTTAGCGGGCGGCCCTCATCCTGAAGGCGACGGCAAAGTGCCATCGCTGGTCGATCTTGTCGGGCGCGGCAAATACAAAGACGCCGCTGATCTGGTGTCGGCTTTCCAATTCGGCGAATTGATGGGCTATGGCAAAATGTCATCCGGCGGCATGGGAAAGGTGCAAACCAATTTGTCGAAATTGCCGGAAACAGATTTGAAGGCGATTGCGGAATATTTGACGAGTTTGAAGTAGTTCCCTCATCCCATCTCCACATCCTCAATATCCTCCAGCCACAAGGCAATCGCTTCTGTTGCTTCATCAGGATATTCCAATGTCGGAAAATGCCCACATTCACTGATTTCAACATAGCTGCCCATTTGTACAGCCTCCGCCAAACGCAAACCATCGGCAGCAGGTGAAAACCTGTCAAGCGCGCCCCATAAGCAAAGTGTGAGGGCCTCTACGTCCTCGAGTTCGTCCCAGCGGTCGACGCGATGCGCCAAAGCATCCGATTGCCGCGCCAGTTGTTCCACATCAAAAGCCGTTCCCATCTCAATGAAGGCTTGACGTGTGGCATGACCAAGCGGCCCCGGCAGATGCGCCACCATCTCTGCCATCTCAGCAATCACCTCTGCACGTTCACCACCCCGAATACGCGCAGAACGCCGAAGCCCTGCCGCTTGGTCCCCCACGGGACCCGCCCCCGCACCAATCACGCAAAGCCCGGTGACACGATCAGGAGCGGCCAAGGCAACCTCCAAGGCCACGCGCCCACCCATTGAGGTGCCGAGGATGGCGAATTGATCGGGGGCCTTCCGCAACACTTCTCCCACCATGTCTTCAAAACGGTCTGAGGTAGGGATGATCGTCTGTACACAGACAGAAGATTTAAGTGATTTGATTTGCGGTGCGTAAAGTCCGGCATCGCAACCAAAAGCAGGGATTAAGATCAGCGTGTTCATCATGACATCTATTCCGCCAAACCCTTGCCTTGGCAAGTGCTTCATTCCATAACGGTGAAAACCTCATCAGGACGGACCCCACATGAAATCGCTTGACGCCAAATTGAAACGGATCACCTCCGGTAAATACAAGCCCGTGGACTTTATCGTGGCCGATGCCAAAGACCCGGAAATGTCGGCTGGCGTATCTTCTCCTGGTCCCAAAGATTTGCATGACGAGTCAAAGGGCCAGCACACTGTTGCGGCTTTCCGTCAATCCATTATTGATGTGGTCAAGCAAGGCGCTGTCGACATCATGTTGGTGGCGGCTTCATCGCTGGAAGCAGTCACGGCCAAGGGCACTTTCAAAAAATCCCACGTCACCCCTGCCATCCGCGCCAATGACGCGACGGATATTTGGCGGGCGCGGGGCTCAAGCTACACCAAAGAATTCGCCCGACCTTTCCGCACCGCAAACCTGGCGCACTGCAAAAAATTCTCTGATCTCGGGCTCTACTCGGTCACCTTCAACAATGATCTCTCGGCTGACTACGCCCATCTCGAAGCCTATAATCAGTTCCGTGAAGATGCGGTGAAACACAAGTTCCGCCACTTCCTTGAAGTCTTCAATCCCAATGCGCCAAAGAACCTGTCGCCAGAGCAAATGCCTTTCTTTGTAAACGACAATATTCTGCGCTGCATCGCTGGGATGACCAAGGCTGATCGTCCGCTGTTCCTGAAGATCCCCTTCAATGGTCGCAAAGCCATGGAAGAGCTTGCTGGCTATGACACCGCATTGGTGGTCGGCATTCTGGGCGGCGGCGGCGGCACCACGCGCGATTGTTTAGAGCTGATCCACCAAGGCGAAAAATCCGGCGCACGCGTTGCCCTCTTCGGACGCAAGATCAAACTGGCTGAAAGCCCGCTCGATCTGCTCTCCTTCTTCCGCCCCGTCATCGAACGCGACATGACACCTGCCGAAGCCGTGAAGGCCTATCACGCTGTCTTGGCCAAAAAGAAATTGAAGCCTGTGCGCTCGCTTGAAGATGATCAGATGATCACCGAGAGCGTTCTCGAAGGTTTTAAGAAGTGACACGATCGGGGATTGTCCTTGCAGGCACCATCGTCCTCGATATCATTCATATGATTGATCAATGGCCGGATGAAGAGCAGATCGCCTTTATCCGCCAAACCATTGAAGCGCCCGGTGGCCCGCCGCATAATGCGGCGGCGGGTCTGGTCAAGCTCGGTGCTGTGTTTCCCGTAACCATGATCTGTGTTGTCGGTGATGATGCGGCCGCTGACACTTTCATCCGCATCGCAGGTGAACTCGGCCTTGATATTTCAAACGTTATCCGTGTTGCGGGCCACAGCACAGATGTGACCCATGTCATGACTTCAAAAGCCACGGCCCGCCGGACCTTCTTTTTCCACCCCGGTGCGAATGGAACGATAACCGCAGAGCAAATGCTGCCACGCCATGACAGCGCCAAAATTTTCTATCTGGGCTCTCCCGGCCTATCCACATCAATGGATGCCAGCGACGGTTGGCGCACGGCTTTGCGCGCCGCCAGGCAACGCGGCTTTAAAACCTGCATGGAGCTTTGCCCGGTGCCGGCAGAACTACAACGCGCCCAAACCTTACCTTGCCTGCCGCTTCTTGACTACTTCGTCATCAACGACAGTGAGTCCGAAATCTTATCAGGCTTATCCATTTCGATAGACGGCCACTTCAACAAAGCCCTCGCGTTATCAGCCGCACAAAAATTACTAGACCTCGGCGTGAACGAACTGGTCAGCATCCATCACCCCGAAGGTGCAGTGGCGTTGCGAAAGTCCGGCGAACACGCCTTCGCTGCATCGGTGAATGTGCCACAAGACGAAATCATGGGCACGGTGGGGGCAGGGGATGCGTTCTACGCGGGCATGCTCTTTGGCCTGCATGAGAACTGGTTGCTTGATCAATGTTTGGCACTCGCCCACGCATCCGCCGCAACATCTCTGCACTCCGTAACCACAAGCGCCAGCATTCGTCCGTGGACGGAGTGTTTAAACTATGCCGCAACCAAGGGTCTGCGGGAAATTTAAAAATTGATGAGAAGCAGCGGATATCTTTCTTTCGAACATTTATACCAACCACCAAAAGAGCTGCCCCATTCTTCTCCCTCCCCACAAGGGCAGGGCTATTGCATATCGCCGCCAAAGAGACCTCATCCGTCTCGGGCTTCGCCCTCGCCACCTTCTCCACGTGCAGTGGAGAAGGAACGATTTGATGGGGATTGTCCCTTCTCCAACGAAGTTGGAGAAGGTGCCCCAACGGGGCGGATGAGGTCGCTTTGGCCACATGCGATAGCGCTCCCAAAAAGGGGGTGGGAGTGCTACCCGAAAATCCTTCGCCACCAGATTTTGAGTGTCATGAAGAAGCCCACGCGCAGCCCACCAAACGTCGCCACAACCGGCAACAATTCCGGCTCACCAATCATCTCCAGTGCCCGTTTGGGCGACACCCATTGCCGCTCTCGTTCGAGGCGTTCGGGCCACTCGTCTAGCATCTTCTCCACTTTCATGGAAAACACCTGAACCTGAAGCTGTTGTGATTTTCCATTGTCGAGAATCTTCTTGTAACGATACTGTCCAATGGCAGATGTGACAGCTGTTCCAATAACGCCTGCTTCTTCATAGGCCTCAATTGCTGCCGCTTCTTGATCGGACTTGCCCTTCATGGTCCAGCCTCGAGGGATCACCCAGCGTTTGGTGGTGCGGGTTGTGACCAGCAGGATTTCGACGCCATCGCCAACCTGTCGCCACGCTAGCGCTGCGACTTGGTGTGTGCGCTTGGGCACGACTAGATTTTCCGGAAGGTCAGGTATGCGGGCGTTCGCCCCTCGCGGATGGCTTTATTTTCATAGCGAGTCTCGGTCCAATTCTCGTAAGGCACTGCCGGATCCCCCTGTTCGGTGAAACCCTTATGCACGGCGATGTGCTCGCGTGTCCAATCAACATAATCAGGAATGTCGCTGGCGAATAAAAATAGCCCATCAGGTTTTAACACGCGATGGAAATGCGCGAGATTGGTTGCGCTGACAAAGCGCCGCTTTTTTTGGGCTGTCTTGGGCCAGGGGTCAGGATAGGGCAAATAAATCCGCTCAAAACTGTGGTCAGGCAAAGCCTCCAACAGCTCCCGCGCATCACCATAGTGAATGCAAAGATTTGTAACGTGCTTCGCTTCCACATGGGCCAGTGCCTTGGCCACACCATTCAAGAACGCTTCAGCCCCCATCAGGCTGACGTCAGGGTTACACGCCGCCTGATGCACCACATGTTCGCCGCCGCCAAAGCCAATTTCCAACCAGCGACGCTCACCCATTTTCGCGAGCGGTGCCAAAAGATCAACACTGATTGGTGGCAACAGATCTTCCATCAAGCCAATATGATGACGGCGCAGAGGTTTGCCTTTGCGCCGCCCATAGAATTGATGTTTCGGTACGAAGTCTGTCACTTCACAGCGGCTTTAAGCTCTTTCACCAGATCGATCTTCTCCCAGGAGAAACCGCCATCCTTGGTGGGCTTGCGGCCGAAGTGGCCATAGGCCGAGGTGCGGGCGTAGATTGGCTTGTTGAGGTCGAGATGTTTGCGAATGCCGCGTGGCGACAAGTCCATGACCTTGCGCAAGGCTTTTTCCAGCTTCTCTTCCTTCACCTTGCCGGTGCCGTGGGTATCGACATAAACCGAGAGCGGCTGCGACACACCAATCGCATATGACAATTGGATCGTGCACTTCGAGGCAAGCTTTGCCGCAACCACGTTCTTGGCGAGGTAACGCGCAGCATAAGCAGCCGAGCGGTCAACCTTTGTCGGGTCCTTGCCGGAGAAGGCACCACCCCCGTGAGGGGCCGCACCGCCATAAGTATCCACGATGATTTTGCGCCCCGTCAGACCACAATCACCATCGGGTCCACCGATGAAGAACTTACCCGTGGGGTTGACGTGCCAGACCGTGTCCTTGGTGATCCAGCCCTTTGGCAGCGCTTTCTTCACGTAAGGCATCACCATTTTCTTCACGTCAGCAGACGACATGTTCTCATCGAGATGCTGATGCGAGACAACGATTTGTGTGGCAGCAACGGGCTTGCCGTTTTTATATTGCACGGAAACCTGTGACTTTGAGTCAGGCCCCAAGCGCGTTTCACCAGCGTGACGCGCTTCTGCGAGGAGTTGCAAAATACGCTGCGAATAATACAAAGGTGCCGGCATCAAATCCGGGGTTTCATCACAGGCATATCCAAACATAATACCCTGGTCGCCTGCACCTTCATCCTTGTTGGCAGCGGTATCTACGCCCACTGCAATGTCAGCGGATTGGGCATGCAGCACGATTTCAACGGAAGCATTTTTCCAATGAAAACCCTCTTGCGCGTAGCCAATGTCTTGGATGGCCTTGCGGGCCACGGCCTCAATTTTGTCATTGGTGACCGATGAGGGCCCGCGCACTTCGCCTGCAATCACAACCTTGTTTGTGGTCACCAGAGTTTCGCAAGCCACACGCACCGCCCATGGGTCCATGCCTTCAGCCAATGCTTCACGGAAAAACAAGTCCACCACTTCGTCGGAGATGCGGTCGCTTACCTTATCCGGGTGGCCTTCCGAAACCGACTCACTCGTGAATACAAAATTTTTGCGCGCCATGTGTCAGTTCTCCCGCTGCGACTGTCCGTTGAGGGACATAAAGAAAGCTTTATATGTTCTGGCGCTTCATGACAGGACTGCCCCAAACGGTCAAGGGCCGATTGCAGAACAATCAGCCCTTCAACACGACAATAACTGAAAATATCAGACTTCTGAATTCACGATCAATTTGGCAAGGCCAACGATCAGCTTGCGCTTGGTGCCATTGTCAGCCGCTTTAAAGGCTTTTGCCAATTGCACGCCTTCAGGGGTCATCAAAGCGGAAGTGAACTCGTCAGTCGGTGTTCCCTCACGCATGACGGAATCGCTTTCGCCACCCGGCAGGCCTTCAAAGAAAAACTGCACCGGCACACCCAGCGTCTTGGCCGCATAAAACAAGCGGCTGGCACTGATGCGATTGGCACCTTTTTCATATTTTTGAACTTGCTGGAATGTGATGCCGAGGAGTTCGCCCAAGCGCTCCTGGCTCATGTTTATCAGTTGCCGGCGCATCCGTATGCGGGAGCCAACATGCACGTCAATATAGTTTGGGTCTCGTCTTGCCATAGTATCCTCAGACTGTTGCCCCCAGTCTGTTAAAGTTAGCCAGCGTGGCCCGTCCCCCCCGGACATTGGCAATCGAGTCACTGACCTTTTTTGTAGAGTATTTGATGTAGGCGTCCCGTCCGGTGAAGGCAAATGAAATCACTCACTCCAAATCTGTCATTCGCTTTCCCGTGCGGGAAAAACCAGCGGCTATACCAAAGGATAAGACAGCAGCACAAAAAATGAGCATGCCCCAACGAGCAAACGCTGTTGGTGCGATGGCGGCTGGGAGTCTGACATCAACAACAGCCCGGGTTCCCAATGCGGCAGGGTTAAAAATCCGGCCCCAAGGGTCAATCATCGCTGAAATACCCGTATTGGCAGCACGCGCGATGGGCAAGCCTTGTTCCACTGCCCGCATGCGCACTTGCGCCAAATGTTGATAGGGCCCAACCGACATTCCAAACCAACCATCATTCGTGACATTGACGATCCCTCTTGGACGGTTTTGCGCATCAACCAAGTGATGTGGAAAAATGGCTTCATAGCAAATCAACATACCGGTGAGCCCGATCCCCGGTAGATCCAGGTTACGAGGCCCTTCGCCCGGCTTAAAACTTTCCGGTAAATCCACCACTTTGCGAAAGCCCAAAGGTTCCAGCGCCCACGCAAAGGGCAGATATTCGCCGCCCGGCACCAGCCGCCACTTGTCATAGCTGTCTTGCACAAGGCCTTTGTCGTCAATCATCAGAATGCTGGTGAAGTAGTTCTCGCCGCCGGATGCAGCAGCACTTCGACGAAGTGAGCCTGCCAACAAGACTTGCCCCGGGCTTAATACTTCGGCGATACGCGACAAGGCTTCGGCATTTTCATCCAACAAAAACGGCACCGCTGACTCAGGCCAGATCACGACTTGTGGGCGATCAACCGTCTTTGCTGTGCTCAGCTCCAACAAATCGGCAAATATCTGCCCGGCGTTTTCACCGCGCCACTTGTCACTCTGTGCAATATTGGGCTGCACCAGGCGGATCAAGGGACCTTGGCCCGGATCATTGGGTGCCGTCGAAAGCCGCCACTGCCCCCACAAAAAACTCAACGGCAACAGCATCATCACCAGCACCGCTTTTGGGTGCCTTTGTACAAGTGCAACCGTCGCCATGCCCCATAGCAAAATCATCACTGTGAGTCCCGGCATGCCGATGACACTGGCAAGCTGCAAAACCGGCCCCATGCCATCGGCAATCAAGCCGGGGGCCGCCCATGGAAAGCCGGTGAATATATAGCCGCGCAGCCACTCCACGGCTCCCAAAGTCAAAGGCAAGGCAAGCCATGTGGCCACGCCTGCTTTCGCCAGACGTGCGGCAGCCATAAATGCCACAGCCCAAAACAGAGCCATAAACAAGGCGAGGCCCCCGACAGCAAAGGGCATCATCCAGAGATAAGCATCCGCGTCGACCAGAAAGGCAAATCCGATCCAATGCAGAGCAAAGCCAAAATAGCCAAGTCCAAAACCTAGCCCGCGCAAAAACACCTGGGTCTTGCTGGCGGTGGTCAAATTGCTATTCAGTAATTGCAACCCGGTCAAACCAATCAAACCCAGCCAGAGCCACGACATGGGCGGCAAGGCCAGCGCCAACAGCAATCCGCACATGAAATGCAACAAAAACGAGATCGTTTTTTTCATGACCTACTTTTCATTGCCTTCCATTTTATACTGGTGCCAAAACATATGCACCACTCATACCAACTGACACATGACTTGACTCATTATTCTTGGACTAAACTCCACTGCAATTCCCTCCTGCTCGTGGCCAAAGGGACCTCATCCGCCCCGTTGGGGCACCTTCTCCATCTGCGATGGAGAAGGGACAAAAACCAACATATCGTCCCTTCTCCACGGCACGTGGAGAAGGTGGATTGCGCGTAGCGCAAGACGGATGAGGTCTCTTTGGCGGCCACATAAACACTTGCACATTT
>JAYUQS010000169.1:0-25122 GCA_043756645.1 Hyphomicrobiales bacterium
CGGCCCCGGCACGTGTACGTTTTACGGCACCGCCAATTCCAACCAGATGCTGATGGAAATCATGGGCCTGCATTTGCCGGGCTCCACCTTCGTCAATCCAGGTTCCCAATTGCGTGACGAGATCACCAAGGCTTCGGCCAAGCAGGCGTTGTCGTTGACGGCTCTTGGCAATCGCTACACACCGCTTTCACAAATCTACGATGAAAAATCCGTAGTGAATGGTGTTGTCGGTTTGCTGGCCACAGGGGGGTCCACCAATCACACCATGCATGTGATTGCCATGGCAGCAGCAGCGGGCATCAAACTGACGTGGGATGATCTGGCTGATCTCTCCCACAAAGTGCCGCTGCTCACCCGGATTTATCCCAACGGCACGGCTGACGTGAACCACTTCAATGCGGCTGGCGGCATGGGCTTCTTGATCCGCGAATTGCTGGATGCGGGGCTTCTGCATAATGATGTAACGACCATCATGGGTGAGGGCCTTGATGGCTATTTGCAGGAGCCCAAACTGGATGCTGCCGGTGGCCTGTCATGGTCCGCATCTGCAACCACATCTGCCGACACCAAAGTGCTGCAAACCGCAAAAGACGCCTTCCAACCTACAGGTGGCCTCAATGTGCTGAAAGGCAACTTGGGAACAGCGGTGATCAAATCCTCGTCGATCCCGAAAGACCGTCACATCATCGAAGCTCCCGCAAAAGTGTTCCATTCTCAAGAGGAGTTGCATGCGGCTTTCAAAGCAGGCGAACTGAATTGCGATCACGTCGCGGTCGTCCGCTTCCAAGGCCCGAAAGCATGCGGCATGCCGGAGCTTCACCGCCTCACGCCGCCCCTTGCGGTGCTGCAAAATCGCGGGTTGAAAGTGGCGCTTGTAACGGATGGCCGCATGTCCGGCGCATCAGGCAAAGTGCCCGCGGCAATCCATGTGACACCGGAAGCCGTGGATGGCGGCCCCATCGCCCGCATCCAAAACGGGGATATGATCCGTATAGATGCGGATGCAGGAACATTGGAAGTTTTGGTTGACGCGAAAGAATTTGCGTTACGGCCATTGGCCATTGCTGATTTGTCCAAAAACAATTGGGGCACGGGCCGTGAATTGTTCGCGGCTTTTAGAAAGCTCGCAGGCCCCGCCGACCAAGGCGCATCGATTTTTGAGGTTGCATGAATAACATGGAAAAGAAACAAGCCGCCGTTGAAGCGATTTTGAAACAAGCGCCCGTTGTGCCGGTGATGGTGATCGACGACGTAAAACAAGCCGTACCCCTCGCCCGCGCACTCGTCGCCGGTGGCTTGCCGGTTCTTGAGATCACCCTGCGCACCGATGCGGCCATCGACGCGATGAAAGCCATTATGGCCGAAGTTGAAGACGCCATTGTCGGCGCTGGCACTGTGCTGACGCCACAGCAATTTCGCCAATGCGCAAAACTGGGCTGTGCTTTTGCCGTGTCTCCTGGCGCATCCGGTAAATTATTGGGTGAGGCCGAAGACTACGACATGCCGCTGCTACCGGGTGCAGTGACTGCATCAGAAGTCATGGCGCTTTTGGAGTGGGGTTACCGCTTCCAGAAATTCTTCCCCGCTGAACCTGCAGGCGGCACGGCCTATTTGTCTTCGCTCTCGTCACCCATTCCACAAGTCAAATTCTGCCCCACGGGTGGCATCACGCCTGAATCTGCGCCAAGCTATTTGAAGCTTTCAAACGTGATCACCATCGGGGGCTCGTGGATGGCTCCGAAAGCCAAAGTGCAGGCGGGTGATTGGGCGGGTATTGAAGCCTTGGCGAAACTGGCCTCGCAGCTTAAATAACGCTCTCGCCTTTGTCGTGGCGTTCAGCTTCGTAAGTATTCATGGCGGCAACATAGCGTTCTATCGCGAGGGCTTCCGATGAGAAGCCTTGCCGATACAAAAGCACACCCGCAATCAGCAGTGTCATGCCGATGGCGTGATAAGGGCCAATGAACAAAAACAATGAAGCGATAGCGAAATAATAACCGCGGATACCATTGTTCAAACTCTTTACAGACTCCGTCAACACCAATGCTGTCTGCGCAATCATGGTTTGGCTATGCGCATTAGCCATTCTCGCCTCATTGAGGCCGCCGATCATCGCAAGCGTATAACCTAATTTGCGGATGGCATAAGTGAAGGAGAAAAAGCTGAAAGCAATGATCAGTGTCAGCGCTGCAAAATAAGTGGTGAATAACCCGAGTGACATGGGTGGAAAAAATTCAAGCCGCGATAAAGAAGAATGGACGCCACCAATACCCGCCATGGCGCCCAGCAAACTGGCAAGCACAATCAAAGTGGCCGAACCAAAAAACGACATTGAGGCTGATAGATGCCCCAGTAGAATAGCATCAAAAACGCGGTTCTCGCGGTGTGAATCCAAAGACATTCGCATCCAGCGTAAACGCACGACGTGCAGCTGCGCATTCAACGTGCCGCGCCCCAGCCAATTCATGATCGGCTCATAAAGCGCCCACATTGTAAATATCAGCACAAGAGCGAGTAGTCGCGGTCCGTCGAAATCATGGGGCATTGATCGTGACTCCTGCTTCAAAATTTATCGCATGGATTAACCAGGGGACCTCATCAGTCACGCCTTCGGCGCGCCAGCTTCTCCATTGCCATGGAGAAGCGACACCAAAATCTGTCCCTTCTCCATCGCAGATGGAGAAGGTGGATTGCGCGTTGGCGCAAGACGGATGAGGTCCCTTGGTTGTCAAAATGAGTGTCTACCCGTGAATTTCCTTGATCGTCGCCACTTTGATACCGGGCGCACGTTCCAGTGTGTAATTCATGTTGAACAGCGATGTGGCAAGCATGACAGGCGATCCATCAAGGTCCATGGCGATGGCTGATTTATTGCTGTCCACAAAACCGTCGAGCACTTTTTTGTCATTGCATTCAAGCCAACGCAACACATCAAAGCGCGTATTTTCGAAACTCACAGGAACGCCATATTCGGCATCCAGCCGCGAGATCAAAACATCCAGCTGCAAGGCCCCAACAACACCCACAATAGCGCCAGAGCCATCAAGCGGTGTGAACAATTGCACCACGCCTTCTTCGGCCAATTGCTCCAACGCTTCTTTGAGTTTTTTGGCCTTCATCGGGTCCGCCAATTTCACACGCCGCAAAATTTCCGGCGCGAAGTTTGGAACGCCGGTGAAGACGACATCTTCGCCTTCCGTCAGCGTATCGCCAATCCGCAGCACGCCATGGTTGGGAATGCCGACAACGTCACCTGCGAATGCTTCTTCTGCCAATGAGCGATCCTGCGCAAAGAAAAACTGTGGCGCGTTCAGTGCCAGTGATTTTCCGGTGCGTACAATTTTGGTGCGCATGCCACGTGTGAGCTTGCCCGATGCCACACGCATGAAGGCAATGCGGTCCCGGTGGTTGGGGTCCATATTGGCTTGGATTTTGAAGACAACGCCGGTGAGTTTTTCTTCAACCGCCTTCACCACCCGTTGCCGGGCTTTCTGGTCACGCGGTGGCGGCGCATATTTAATCAGCGCTTCCAGCAAATCCCGCACACCAAAATTCTTGATAGCCGAGCCAAAATATACCGGGCTTAGATGTCCTTCAAGAAAGGCCTGATGATCAAAAGACGTGCCAGCCATTTCCAGCAATTCAATTTCACCGGTGAAGGCCTTGAAATCCTGCGAGGACAACAGGCCCTTGATTTTTGCATCATTCGTACCCGAAACGATTTCGCCCTCAGGCGCTGAATCCAACTTACGAATACGCAATTCCGTCAGGTCGTAAGTGCCTGCGAAATTCTTGCCAATGCCAATCGGCCACACCATCGGCACCACGGTCAGGGCCAAGCCTTTTTCAATCTCGTCAATCAAGTCCAGAGGTTCGCGCGTTTCGCGGTCCATCTTATTGACGAAGGTGATAATGGGAATATCACGCATGCGGCAGATTTCGAAAAGTTTGCGTGTGCGGTCTTCAATACCCTTGGCCCCGTCAATCACCATGATGGCAGCATCAACCGCCGTCAGTGTGCGGTAGGTATCTTCTGAGAAGTCTTCATGGCCCGGCGTGTCGAGCAGGTTGAAAACACATCCCCCATACTCAAACGTCATCACTGAGGTGACAACGGAAATGCCGCGCGCCTTTTCAATGCCCATCCAGTCGGAACGTGTGCGGCGGCGATCGCCCTTGGCGCGCACATGTCCTGCCAACTGAATGGCACCACCAAACAGCAATAGCTTTTCCGTCAACGTGGTTTTACCGGCGTCAGGGTGGGATATGATGGCAAAGGTGCGCCTGCGCGCCACTTCCTGCGGGATATTCGAGCTCACTTGGGTGTCCACATAAAATCAGTTGTGGGCAGGGCTTTAGAGCAGGCTTGGGCAGGCGTCCAGCATGTTGCCCTTTGAACGCGCCTGTGGCAGTGATCGGCCAAAGGAAAGTTTATGACAAATCTGGCACTTCTAGGAGATATCGGCGGCACAAATTCACGCTTCGGCCTGATTGAGTTGGGGTCAATGCAGGTTGCTGACGTCGAAGTGTTGAAGAACGACAATTTCCAAGGTCTGGAAATGGCGATTTCCCACTATCTTGAAAAACGTGGCATTACCGAACTCGCCGCCGCCGCCGTTGACGTGGCAGCCCCGGTCGACCGTGAGTTAATCACGCTTACCAATCGCGATTGGACCTTCAGCGCTGAATCGTTGCGGAAAGCTGCCAAGGCCAAGCGCTTTCGCTTGCTCAACGATTTTGAAGCGCTGGCATGGTCTCTCCCCCATTTGCAGGCAGATGACGTGGTTCAAATTGGCGGCACGGTTTCGCAGGTGCCGCAATTGAAAGCTGTTCTGGGGCCCGGCACAGGTTTGGGCGGGGCACTTTGCGCGCCGCTGCCACAGGGCGGCTGGATGCCGATACCGGGCGAAATGGGACACATTACGCTGCCGATCTCGACTGCCGAGGAGTTGGCTTTGAAAGACAAGCTGGTCGGCATAGATAAATTTGCCGAAGTGGAAGATGTTCTGACAGGTCCCGGTCTTTTGGCGCTTTACAAAGCGATTGCCGTGTCGCCCCGCCATCAAACACCTGAGCAGGTTTTGAAATCAGCATTGGCGGGAGGCGACGTTGACGCTGATAAAACTCTCGATCACTTCATGACGTTTTTGATGCGCTTGGCTGGGGACGTTGGCATGGGCGTACAAGCCCGCGGCGGAGTCTATCTCGCTGGCGGCATTGCGCCGTCGATTGTAGCCCAACTGCAAAAGCCAAAATACCGCGCCGTCTTCGAAGACAAAGGCCGTATCGCCGATGTGATGAAGCCTATACCTTTGTTTATCATCACAGATCCATTTCCCGCTTTCAAGGGCTGCGCTGCAGCATTAAACCAATGACCAACGACCACGCACTTATTATTGTTGATGTGCAGAATGATTTTTGCCCCGATGGGAAACTTGCTGTTGCAGGTGGCCATGGCATCGTGCCGATCATCAACCAATTAACAACGCAGTTTGAACACGTCATTTTGACGCAAGATTGGCACCCGGCTGATCATTCCTCATTTGTGTCGCAACACCGGGGTGCTGTCGCTTTCACACAAACTGAAATGTCCTATGGCCCTCAAACCCTGTGGCCGGACCATTGCGTAATGGGGTCTCAAGGTGCTGCATTTCATCCGAACCTGAATGTCAAGAAAGCCGAGTTGATTGTCCGCAAAGGCTTTCGCAAAGCCATCGATAGTTATTCCGCCTTCTTCGAAAACGACCACAAGACGCCAACCGGTTTGGGCGGCTATTTGAAGGAACGCGGCTTCAAGCGGGTGACTTTCGTTGGATTGGCCCTTGACTATTGCGTTCGCTATTCCGCCGAAGACGCGCAAGCGCTGGGCTTTGACGTCACAGTCATTGAGGCTGCAACCCGTGCCATCGATTTGGGTGGCACCGCTGATGCCACGCGCAAGAGTTTTGCAGAACGCGGCATTGATTTGGTTTAACCAGCAGACGAATAAACTGTCTTCACAGTCGTATAAAACTCAGCCGCATAGCGCCCCTGTTCGCGTGATCCCATGCTGGAGCCTTTGCGACCACCAAATGGCACATGATAATCAACGCCAGCAGTCGGCAGATTCACCATCACCATTCCGGCTTGCGATTTCTTGCGAAAGTCAGACGCGTATTTGAGGGATGACGTATAAATACCTGCCGACAATCCAAACGGAGTGTCATTGGCGACGGCCAAGGCCTCTTCATAGCCTGATACTTTGATGACCGATGCCACCGGCCCAAACACTTCCTCTTGGTTGATGCGCATATCATTCGTGGTGTTGGTGAAAAGAGCAGGTGACAAATAAAACCCCTTGGTGTCGCGGTTCAAACGCTCACCGCCCCAAGCCAAAGTGGCACCTTCATCCCGCGCGATGCCGATGTATTTTTCATCCTGCGACAATTGCTTTTCATCAACGACCGGGCCGATTTGCGTGCCATCTTTCAAAGCATGATCAACTTTGAGGGCCTGCATTGCAGCCACAGCTTTTTCAACAAAAGCATCATGCACGCGTTCATCGACAATCAAACGCGATGACGCCGTGCAGCGTTGTCCGGTTTGGAAGAAGGCACCATCCACCGCTCCGGCGACAGCCGCATCTAAATTCGCATCAGCCATTACAACGAGAGGGTTCTTTCCACCCATTTCCAATTGGAACTTTGCACCGCGCGCCGCACAAGCCATGGCCACTTTAGAACCGGTCTCGATTGAACCCGTAAACGAAATTGCATTTACGTCTTTGTGTGACAAGAACACTTGACCAACAACCGAGCCGCGCCCCATCACCAAATTCAAAACACCCCTGGGTAATCCAGCCCGTGCGGCAATTTCAACCAGCGCCCAAGCCGACCCCGGCACCAAATCCGCTGGCTTAAATACCACCGTGTTGCCGTAAGCCAAGGCGGGTGCAATTTTCCATGCCGGAATCGCAATCGGGAAATTCCATGGGCAAATCAATCCGACAACTCCCACAGGCTCCCTTGTAATCGTCACGTCTACATTGGGCCGCACCGAAGCAAGCTGGGTGCCTTCAATGCGCAACGTTTCTTGCGCAAAGAATTTGAAAATCTGTGCAGCCCGCATCGTCTCGGCGATACCATTGGCCAAGGGCTTTCCTTCTTCGCGTGCCAACAAGCGCCCAATCTCATCCTTGCGGGCCAAAAGTTCCACACCAATGGTTTCTAAAATGTCAGCCCGCTGTTGCGGCGTTGTATTGCTCCATGCGGGCAATGCAGCTTTGGCCGCAGCAATCGCCATCTCCGCCTGCTTGGCATCAGCTTGCGCATAGAGCCCGACAACATCCGTCACATCTGATGGATTGATGTTTTCAGACGCATTGGCACCTTCAAGCCATTCGCCATTGATGTAGTTTTTATGCAGCATGAGAAAAATTCCTTTTTGTAGTCCCTATCTATGGCGGGAAGGCGCGCATGCGCAAGCCTTACGAAAAGCGCAACAGCGATGCGCCCCCCACAATCATCAGGCCTCCCACAATGCGTTGCCAACCCAATTTTTCCTTGAGGATTCGCGCTGACAGCACCAGTACAAATACAATCGACGTTTCCCGGAGTGCTGCCACACTGGCGATGGGTGCTTGCGTCATCGCCCACACGGCGATGCCATAGGCTACACACGATGCGGCCCCCCCGACCAAGCCGGAACGCCAATTCAATTTGAAGCCCTGAACCAAACTGCGCCCGCGCATCCAAGTGGCGGCAATCAAAATAAACACGCCGTCAAAAACAAAAATCACCCCGGCAAAACCCAAAGCATTGCCAGAGGCTCTGGCTCCCATACCATCAACCAAAGTGTAGGACGCAATCCAACAAGCGGTGCCCAAGGCATAGTAAAGCGCATGCGGATCAGCCCTTGGCGACTGTTGTCCGAGCCCCGTCAACATCAATCCGACAACCAGCACCACAATGGCAATCGCCATCCAAACACTGACAATATCTTGCGTAAAGAAGAATGAACCGAGCAGCGTCATTAAAGGGGCTGCCCCCCGCGCAATCGGATAAACCAAACTCAAATCGGCGTGTCGGTAGGCGCGCACAAGAAACAGATTATAACCTAGGTGCAAGACCCCCGATGCCAAAGCCCACGGCCAGACATGATGCCCTGGAAAGCCAAAGCCCAGAACCATACCAGCGCCCATCAGGGCCATGAACGTCTGCAAAACCGTCAACGACACCAAACGATCAGCATTGCTTTTGACCAGCACATTCCAGCCCGCATGCAGGAGAGCCGCCAGAATAACGGTGATGAAAATAGAAAGCGTCAAGATGCAATCACGTATAGGGCTTGAAACGTCATTCAGCTACAGCCACGCTTAAAGAGAAAAGGGGCCATCACAGCCCCTCTTTTAGCAATGCGGAAGCAACAATCAGTCTACGGGCAAGCCGTGCCACCACTCGTTAACTTGCAATTCAATTGCAGCGATGCACGTGGACGCAAGGTCACAATTTGCTCCACACCAATCGTGGTATTCTCAAAGATCCGATTGCCAAGGAAGGTGACGACATTGGGTGTGTATGTCGTACAAGCTTGTGCGACAATCAGATCATTGCCAGCTGTCATCAACAAATTCATTTTACTTAAATCGGGCGCCTTCACACATGCGGGACCCACACCATTGTCAATTTTCCACTTCTGCGTAACTGTACTGCCTTCAAGACGGTAACTATAAACAGTCACCTTCACGTCAGTGATTGGCTTTGGCTTCATGATCAAGCCAGCCACCTGAAAATAGTCTTGCACATCTGACTTAATAATCGTGGTTCGGTTTTGACCAACAAGGTCAGCAGTCGCACTGGCGACTGCAGTGATCTTGCGGTTGAGACTAATGTGACCCGTCAGATCCATCAATCCAAAATACAACAACAGCATGAACGGCATAATAAATGCCATTTCAATAGCGGCAACACCGGTCTCAGCCCGTAGATAAGATTTCAATGAAAGTTTTCTCACAATTACAATCTCCTGAATTTACGTGCAGGCGTTGCCGGCGACGGTAGGGAAGGGCTCATTTCTGAACATCGCAAATCCTGCCATGCGCCGTGATGTATTATTTTTACGGTTGCCAAGAAATTTCATGAAGTAAGGAATAAAGAAATCCCAGTCATAGGTCGCAATTAATGCAACAACATCTGCTGGTTTGCCGCAATTATAGACAGTCGCCGTTGGCGAACCATCTTCTGCCGGCCCGATGTTGAGATATGACGGTGTATTGCTTGCCAATGTCGTAAACTTGTCATCAGCCCGCAGGTAAACGGTAACTTTATTTTGGCAATCGATCACAACGCTCGTAAGTTTGCAAACTTCAGCCTTGAACATCTGGGCTGTCATTTTTTTTTCATGTGCCTGTCCTGTGCGCACGAGACGCGCCGCCTCTTGCGCACTGGTTTGCAGAACATACTCCGTAAACAACATCAGTCCGGTTTCGAGCACCACGCCTAACATCAAAAAGAATAATGGTGCAACCAGGGCAAACTCCACAGCAGCAGCAGCAGATTCGTCGTGTGCGAAATCCCCACCATGCCGCTTTGATTTGACAAGCTTCAATCGCTCAATCATTCGCATTGTTATAAACTCCCCAAGATTTATGCCGCTTGGCCACACAGTTTCATCCCGCATCCCTATCAGAAGGCAATTGCTAAACTTATACCCGTTCAGGTAAAATTTTAGCCAATTTTGTGGATGACAAAAAATAATGGGGCAGTGTCACCACTGCCCCATTTCTCGAATTCATAGACCAAAAACGGTTATTGCGGTGCCTGCGGCGCAGCGGCTTCAGCAGTCTTGTTACCGGTTGCCAATTCAATTTTACCGGATGTCGCAGCTAATAATGCAGCTAAGTGATTGGCATCATCACCAACCTGAATTTCAGCTTCGCAATATGTAGCGCAAGAATAGCTGTATCTGTTTGAGCCTCGAAACACCGCGATGCTGCTGACCTGGGTGTGTTTCCCAACCAAGTCAAAATCAGCAATTGTCTTGCCATCCAAGTCCAGAATGGTCAAATTGGTCTGACCAAAGCTGCGACCGTGAATAAAAATTCTTTGCCCTTGCACTGAAACGTCAGCAATCGCGGGATTACCCACTACAATGGCACCCGGAGTGGCAGGCAGCGTCAGCACGCGGGACTCATCCACTTCGACTGTCAGTATCTGACCTGCGGTTGCGTACTGCGGCAAAGCCAGCAGACAACTCAAACTCAAAAATACAGCAGGTAAAATAGTTTTGCTCATATCACTCACCAAATTTGCCAGGCCAAAAACCATGGCCATTGTTTACGCTGTGTCCACCATGACACAAGAATGGTGAATGATCGGTTACACAATGAGCGCCCAACCTCGCACAACGCCAAAAATAAATCTGTTAGGACGGCGGCAAGGTTAACCAGCCCTTTAGGTCCTGTGTGCGAAGTTGCTGGTAACATTTCCATTCCTCCCGAAAAGGACGCGCTGAATATGCTTTATACTTTGTCTACCACACTCTTTCCGGCTTTGATGATTGCTGCGGCAATGACGGATGTCACATCATTTCGGATTCCCAATTGGTTGACCGGGTTGATTGCAGCTTTGTTTTTCCCAATGGCCTTTTTCACCGGCATGCCGATGATAGAATTCATGTGGCATCTCGCTGCCGGACTCATCTTGTTTGTGGTTGGCTACATTTTGTTTGCGGTTGGTATGTTTGGCGGTGGCGACTCAAAACTCATGGCAGCAGCAGGTTTGTGGTTTGGCACATCGCAGACCTTGCCATTTTTGATGTTGACCACAATGGCAGGAGGCGTTTTGGCCGTTGCGATCGTTGGCTGGTCACTCTTCATGATGTACTGGGACATTCATAAAACCACTGAAGGCGGAATCATTGACCGCAACTTAAAGAAGGTGAAGCTCAAACTTCCTTACGGATTTGCACTCGCCGTGGGCGCAATTGCGGCCTTCCCAAACACATATTGGATGAATTTTACTTAAAATGGGCACGGCATTAACCAAAACTTTGCCATTCCGTCAGAATGATAACCCCAGAGAGTTTGCGCACAACTGTGCGTCGTGAGGATAAAAATGAGTAAAATGCGCATTGTAATGTTTACTTTGGCTGCCGGTTCAGCAGTGATGGCTGGGGTCTTGTCCAAGGGCATGATTGGCCAAAAGCAGCAAACGCAAACCGAAATCGTGAATAAGGTCAAGACCATCGATGTTTTGGTTGCCGCCAAGGATATCGATGTCGGCGAAAAACTGGGTGCAGGTTCCATCATCTGGAAAGCCTGGCCACAGGACAATGTGATTGATGCCATGATCACCAAAGATGAAAAGCCTGACGCTGATGCCGTCATGGCAGAGTACCGCGCCATTATCCGCATGTTCGAAGGTGAAACCATCAACGAGAAAAAACTGGTGGATCCGAAAGGCGGCAGCTTCATGAGCGCCGTTCTGCCAAAAGGCATGCGTGCCATTTCCGTGGCCATTTCGGATCGCTCGTCAGCTGGCGGTTTCATTTTGCCGAATGATCGCGTTGACGTGGTTCTCACCCGCAAACTCAGCACGCCGGGTGGCGGCAATCAGCTGGTAAAAAGTGAAACAGTGATTTCAAATGTTCGCGTTCTCGCCATTAACCAAACTTTCCGCACCGCCAAAGAAGGCGAAGAAGTGTCAATGAAGGGCAACGAAACCGCCACCATTCAGCTGACCATGCCGCAAGCTGAAATTATTGCGCGGGTGGAAAGTGAAGGCGAATTGTCTTTGGCCTTGCGCTCGATTTCTGAAAGCGAAGGCAAGGCAATGGATGAAGGCCCGGTACTTGCAGACAAATATAAAACGACTGATCAAAAACCCCGCAACAACGACACTCTATTCGTGCGTTACGGCATTGAAACTTTTGCCACGAACAATTGAGAGCCGTCAAATGTTAAAGTTCTCCCTCCTCTTTCCCCGCAAGGACCACACCATGAAATCCGGTCTCCTCGCTGCCAGTATGGTTGCCACTACCTTATTTTTAGGAACGGGATTGCCAATCGTAGCCCCAAGCTTTGCTGCTGATGGTGATGCGGCCACACTTGAGCAGGCCGACGTTGGTCGCTTTGTACGCATGGGTCTGAATAAGTCGGTGGTTGTCCGACTACCAGCGGAAGCCCGTGATGTGATCGTCGGCAATCCTGAAATTGTGGATGCCGTGGTACGCACCAAAAACACCGCCTATCTATTTGCACGCAAAATGGGTCAGACCAATATTTTCTTCTTTGACGCCAATGGCCAGCAAATTTTGGCATTGGACCTTGAAGTGGCGCAGGACACAACGGGCCTCCGCAAACTGTTGAACCGCACACTTCCTGGCAATCGCATTACGGTTGATACTGTCGGCACCAATATTGTGCTGGGCGGAACCGCGCGCAATGCTCTTGAAGTGAAAACCGCATCAGACCTCGCCAACAAATTTTCCGGCGCTGAAGGTGATACCAATACTGTCATCAACACCATGCTCGTCGAAGGCGAAGATCAGGTGATGTTGAAGGTGAAAGTCGTAGAAATTCAGCGTCGCGTACTGAAGCAGTTTGGTGTTGATCTCTCTACGCTTTTGTCTGCCGGTAAATTTGCGTTCAATCTTGGCAGCGTTCCAGTGGGTTTAGGAGCGCTCAATGCAGCTTCGGGATTCAAAACATCCTATGCCGGGGGAGGATTTAATTTTGAAGGCCTGATCCGCGCAATGGAAGGCGACGGCATAATTCGCACACTTGCCGAACCCAATCTCACCGCTTTGACAGGGCAATCGGCTGCGTTTCATGCCGGTGGAGAATTTGCTGTAGGTGAGACTTGTTCAGGAACCGCTAATGATCGAACTTGCTCGACGGAGTTCAAGAAATACGGTGTAAGCGTAAACTTCAGCCCAACCGTGATGTCTGAAGACCGGATTGTTCTCAAAATCAAAACAGATGTGTCCGAACTCGGCCCTATCAGTGGAACCGGCATTCCGGCCCTTAACTCTCGCTCAGCTGAAACTGTTCTGGAATTGCCTTCTGGGGGTTCGATGATGATTGGTGGACTCATCAGTGAATCAACCCGCCAAAATCTTGACGCCACTCCGGGCCTCAAGAGTCTTCCAATTCTTGGTACGCTGTTTCGCAGTCATGACTTCCAATCGGAAGAAACCGAACTGGTTGTCATCGTAACTCCAATTTTGGTGCGCCCAACCGCGCAAGGAAAATTGACAACGCCAGACAAAGGCTTTGTTCCTCCATCTGACAAGCAGGCTGTTTTCTTAGGCCGCTTGAACAAAGTTTACGGGGGCTCAGAAGCGGCCCCGGATGGCACCTATCACGGCAATGTCGGCTTCATAGTTGAGTAAGCAGGAAAGTGAGTATCATGTATCAGTTCGCGTCTAAGTCTCTTCCAAAACTCCTGCTCGTATTGGCCTTGCCTCTGGCAGGTTGTGTTGGTGATAATATGTTCGCCGATGAAAGCATCAGCCCTTATGGCGGCTCAAAACAGCATCCCATCAAAGTCGCCAATGGCAAAGCAACCGTTGAGGGCTGTGGGGACTGGTCAAAAAATGCTGCCGACACCGAAACCAATGAGCTGAGCCCAAATCATGGCTGTGCCGTTCAAGCCAACATCGCCGCCATGGCCGCCTATCCCAATGATCTCGTGAATGGTCGCAAACCTCCCAAAGGACTTGGCTGGACTCATCAATCCGCCCTCATCAATTTAACAGAAGCAGCTACCTCAGGCGGCGGCTCAGGCGGCGGTTCGTCCGGCGGCGGCGCTCCTCCCGCAGCGCCCTGAGCCACCCCGACACATTTCCGAAAGCCAGGATACACAGCACATGCAAAACGCAGCCCTCGAACCAACACTCAACGCCCAACCGGAACACTACCCCGTGGTTCTGGTCCCGCGTGTTGATATTCACATTTATTGTGACAACCAGCAGACAGGGCAGGTCATGCAGGTGGCAGCAGCAGACCGGCGCATGACGAGAGCACATATCACTGTGCAGCTTGGTGGTATTGCAGCAGCAGCGCAGGTGTATCAGACCCAACCAACACCCGGTGTTTTGATTGTTGAAACCCACGCGGGCCGCGATCAATTGATGGCAGAACTCTCTCCACTGGCCGAAGTGTGCCAAGCCAATACCAAGGTCATCGTGGTCGGCCATGTCAACGACGTGCTGCTGTACCGTGAATTGATCAAGGCGGGAATTAGCGAATATGTGGTGGCCCCGGTAACCACAGTTGGCATCATCGATCTTGTTGCCGGTCTCTTCAACGACCCGAAAGCAGCACCCTTGGGCCGCATCGTGTCTTTCGTCGGCTCAAAGGGCGGCGTGGGTTCTTCGACCATTGCACACAATATAGCCTGGGCAACCTCACATCGCCAGCAGGTCGACACCATCATCACCGATCTTGATTTGGCCTTCGGCACGGCCTCGCTGAATTTCAATCAAGATGGTGCAGGCGGCATGTTGGAAGCTTTGAATGCTCCTGACCGCCTCGACTCAACCTTGGTTGAGCGCATGATGACCAAACTTGGTGACAAGTTGAGCCTGCTCAACGGCCCGGGATCGGTTGAACGGGAGTTGAATTTTGAGGGCTCTGCCGTAGAAGCAATTCTGAACGTCGTGCGTTCATCCGCTCCTTTGGTGATTGTCGATGTGCCTAACATGTGGGCACCTTGGGTTAAGCACACTCTTTTGCATTCAGATGAAATCATCATCACTGCGACACCGGAACTGCCAAGTCTGAGGAACGCCAAGAACCTGATGGATCTGTTGAAAGCGGCACGCACCAATGATCGCCCACCACGTTTGATCATCAACCAGGTCGGCATTCCAAAACGCCCTGAAATTGCGCCGCAGGATTTTGCCAAGGCTTTGGGAGTTACACCCATGGCCATCATTCCCCACGACCCAGCCTCCTTTGGTTTGGCGCAAGGCAATGGCCAGATGTTGTTTGAGGTCGCACCAAAGTCCAAAGCGGCCGAAATTCTGAACGGCTTGGCGCCCGCAATTGCCGGGCATCAAATGGCACCACCACCCAAAAGCAAATCCAGCTTGTTGTCCAAGTTGTCGATGCTGACAAAGAAGTCTTGAGAACACGAAGGATACTCTGATGTTCGGAAAAAGAACAGAAACTGCGCAAACCCAGGTGGCACCACTCGCCGTTCCGGGAGCAACAGCGCAGCCCGCCGCAGCCCAAGCCACTTTCGTACCCGATGTTGGCGTACAACAGTCGCGTCCCGTGGCACAACCACCGAAGGCGCCGCCACCGGAAAGTGGTCGCCGCTCGGATAACTACTACGACATCAAGAGCACCATTTTCAACGCGCTCATCGATGCAATCGACCTCACGCAATTGGCCCAGCTCGACCGTGAAGCTGCCCGTGATGAAATCCGCGACATCGTCAACGAAATCATCGCCCTCAAAGATGTCGTCATGTCGATTGCTGAGCAAGAAGAACTGCTCGAGGACATTTGTAACGACGTTTTAGGCTATGGCCCGCTTGAACCTTTGTTGGCCCGTGACGACATTGCCGATATCATGGTCAATGGCGCTTCGACGGTGTTCATCGAAGTCAACGGTAAGATGCAGAAAACTGGCGTTCGCTTCCGCGACAACAGCCAGTTGCTCAACATCTGCCAACGTATCGTGAGCCAGGTTGGCCGTCGTGTTGACGAAGCTTCACCCATATGCGACGCCCGTTTAGCTGACGGTTCGCGTGTGAACGTGATTGTGCCACCACTTGCCATTGACGGCCCCTGCCTCACCATTCGTAAGTTTAAGAAAGACCGCTTGAAGCTGACGGATTTGGTGCGCTTTAATTCGATCACACCCGAAGGTGCGACGATTCTCGAAATCGTCGGTCGTGTCCGTTGTAACGTGTTGATTTCCGGCGGTACCGGTTCAGGTAAAACCACATTGCTGAACGGTTTGACCGGTTACATCGATCATGATGAACGTATCATCACCTGCGAAGACGCAGCCGAACTTCAATTGCAACAACCACACACAGTACGCCTCGAAACCCGTCCTCCGAATTTGGAAGGCGAAGGGGCAATCACGATGCGTGAATTGGTGAAGAACTGCCTGCGTATGCGCCCCGAACGTATCATCGTCGGCGAAGTCCGTGGGCCCGAAGCATTCGATTTGCTGCAAGCCATGAACACAGGTCACGACGGATCAATGGGCACACTCCACGCCAACTCACCGCGTGAAGCCATTTCGCGTTTGGAATCGATGATCACCATGGGTGGTTTTTCGCTCCCTTCAAAAACCATCAAGGAAATGATCTGCGGTTCGATTGACGTGATCGTGCAGGCATCGCGTCTGCGTGACGGTACACGTAAGATCACTCACATCACCGAAGTGGTTGGTATGGAAGGTGATGTGATCATCACCCAGGATTTGTTCGTTTATGAAATTGTCGGCGAAGACGCCAATGGCAAAATCATTGGTCAGCACCGCTCGACCGGTATTGCGCGTCCGCATTTCTGGGATCGTGCACGTTATTACAATGAAGAACGCCGTTTGGCCGACGCCCTTGAAAAGGCTGAAGACCGCAATGCCGGCAAAACCTAAGACCGTTTGAACAGGAGTAGCGGCAATGGAATTCGGCGGCGACATAATAGATCTTGCATTCATGTTCACGGTGGTAATTGCCGTCGGGGGCATGGCAATTGCAATTCTTTATCCGATGTTGGTTTCAAACAGGGCCGGCAGGAGATTTGAATCGATATCCGAAGGTAAGAAGGAAGCGAAATCCAACTCCTTCCGCTCACGTTTTGCAGAAGATCACAAGGATTCGCGCCGTCGGCAAATTCAAGACTCTCTGAAGCAGATCGAAGACGAGCAAAAAAAGCGCAAGAAAAAAATAACCTTACGGACGCTCATCGAGCAGGCCGGGCTTGATATTACCACCAATATGTTCTGGGTCATGTCCGCAGCCTGTGGCTTCGCCTTCGCGATTGTGCCGATAATGTTTGGTCTACCTTGGTTTGTTTTTTTGGGCACAGGCTTCGTTGGATTTTTAGGCTTTCCCCGTTGGCTCTTGGGATTTTTCCGCAGACGCCGTCAAAACATATTCCTTAATGATTTCGCAGACGCCATTGACGTGATGGTACGTGGTCTGAAAGCAGGCTTGCCGGTATCCGAGGCCATGAAAATTATTGCATCGGAAACAAGAGCTCCCGTCGGACCGGAATTTTCGGAAGTTGTGGAAGGTCAGCGTGTCGGTATTACGATTGACCAGGGCATTATGCGCATGGTTGATCGCATGCCCCTGTCTGAAGTAAACTTTCTTGCCATCGTGATGACAATTCAGTCCAAAACCGGCGGCAACTTGTCCGAAGCGCTTTCTAATTTGTCGCGGGTGTTACGCGACCGGAAAAAAATGAAACAAAAAATCCGTGCTATCAGCCAGGAAGCGAAATCATCAGCTGGTATTATCGGATCGCTTCCCTTTATCATCATGGGTGCAATGACCATGCTGAATCCGAATTATTTGAATCCGATGTTTGAAACCGAATTGGGCAATATTCTTCTCATTGGCAGTGGCACATGGATGCTCATTGGAATTCTTGTAATGCGTAAAATGATTAACTTTGAAATCTGATCGGCGACATAAAGCCATGATGCAATATATTTCACTTCTTCTCCAAATTGAATCCATCATCACCCTCTTGGTAGCCTTGGCGGCTTTCGGAACAGTTGTTTCCGTCGCATCACCATTTTTTGATAGCGACAAGCTCAAAAGTCGCATGAAAGGGGTTGTTGAAGAACGCGAACGCCTGAAGACTGCTCAGCGTGCCATGTTGGGTAGCAATGAAAATCGGTTGCGTGATAAAGCCAAGCCCGGCCTCTATCATCAACTCGTGGACATTCTCAATCTAAAGAAAGTATTCGAGGCTGAGGCATCACGCGACGCACTCCGTCAAGCTGGATTTCGAACGGAAAAACATCTGATTACCTTTCTTGCGATACGGGTTATTGTGCCGCTTGCTGTGGCCATCATTACATTTGTTTACTGTTCGACGGTATTTGCTGACCGTGTGTCGCCCAACATGCGTATCGTTTCAACAATGGTCGGACTGATTTTCGGCTATTATTTGCCCAGTATTGGTTTGAAAAATCTGGTCTCCCGCCGTCAACTATCCATCAAAAGAGCTTGGTCTGATGCATTGGACTTGCTGTTGATCTGCGTGGAATCGGGTATGGCGCTTGAGCCGTCATTCAGCCGCGTGGCAAAGGAAATCGGATCTCAATCCGTTCCGCTCGCTGAGGAAATGACGTTGACGATTGCGGAATTGTCCTATCTCCAAGACCGCCGCAAAGCGTTGGAAAACCTTGCCAAACGTACAGGTTTGGAAACCGTCCGTTCAGTTGTCACCAGTCTCATTCAGTCTGAACGCTATGGTACACCTTTAGGCACTGCGCTTCGCGTTCTGGCACAAGAAAACCGCGACACCCGCATGTCGGAAGCAGAAAAAAAGGCCGCGTCACTGCCGCCAAAATTGACGGTACCGATGATTCTGTTCTTCTTGCCAGTTATTTTCGTCGTCATTCTCGGACCATCAATCATTGTGGTCACCGCGCAGAAGTAACGAAAAACAAGTGAATAATCACGGCCTGTCCCGCAGCATCATGCGGGACAGGCCGTGTCGCGTTTTATGCCAGTGGAACGGTGCCACGATAAAATCCCAAAGGGCCATCCATGCTGCAGCTGAAATCAGCAGCCAATAAAGCGGTATCGTCAGAAGAACCTGTGTCCAACCTTCCGCACCGATATGCCGTAACCCTTTTTTACTGGTACCAATTGCGGAAACATAACCGGCCAACAACAAAGCCAGGCTCAAACCGGCTACCATTGCTGAAATTGAACCTTCTGCATGAGTGGCCAATTGTGCCGGTCTTAAACTCCACAAAGCCATCGTAAGCAAAACAGGATGAAACAGTGCCGAAGCAAATACCCCAAGCGTCATCACCTGAATAGCCAGAAATCCGAAAATGCCGGTTTCCTGAACCAACAATAAGGGGTTTCGGCTGTGGACAAGCCAGGTTTGTAAAAAGCCCTTGAGCCAGCGCCTGCGTTGTTTCATCCAATTACCAAGTTCGGAATTTGCTTCTTCATAAGTGGTGGAATGCAAAATGCCAACTTCAAAACCGTGACGTGCTAACCGGAAGCCAAGATCCGCATCTTCGGTCACGTTATACGCATCCCAAGCTCCCACGGCTTTCAACGCGGCAACGCTAAAATGATTGGATGTTCCGCCGAGTGGCAGTGGTAGCCCATAAGCCGCAAGCGTGGGAAGGATCACATGAAACAGCGCTGCATATTCTGTCGTAAAATGGCGGGTCAGCGGTATTAGGGCGCAAATGCCACAAGGTTTTTCTTGCGTCTGAGCTTCGACGTTTTATTTCAGGGGCATGAACACTTACGCAATCCCTGCACTTAAGACCAAGCGGGCTCACATCGCGGGCCGAATAATCGTTCTCGAAAAGCAGATTGCCCAGCACCAAACAGAACTGGCCAGCATTGACGCCACTATCCTACTCTTTGACCCAGACCATGACATTGGCAGCATCAAACCTGTACGCCCGAACAGGCGCTCAAAGCTGTTCAAACTTGGCGAGTTGGGGCGGCTGTGCATTGATGCACTCAGGCGGGCTGATGGCGAACCACTGGACACTCACCAAGTCGTTGCCGCTGTAACCGCTGCCATAGGCCAAAAGAAAGCGAGTGAGCCCGTGCTTGCAGCAACCGTTCGGTCGAACCTGTCGTACCTTGCTAGGCGCGGTAAGGTGGCCAAGATCGGCAAGGGCATGGGGACTCTGTGGCGTCTAAATTAGTATTTACCCGATCAAACCGGAATCGAAATTGGCCAATTTCTACATAAAGCCATGAAACATAATGCTTTTTAACGTTTTCGAAAGCGCCACGTGATTTTCTCTATTGGAGGTCACACCTCTTTCTATAGCCGAGCTTTGGAGTTAACATAAATTATGTCAATGGCCGATTCAAATGTCGTTGTTTTGGCGTTCACCGAGGAACAGGTTGAGCGATTGACGGGCTGTAGGTTGCATCAGCTTCGATATTGGGATCGCACAGGATTTTACAACCCTGAATTTGCCGATCCCAATAGAAGGAATGCATATAGCCGCGTTTATTCGTTCAAAGATCTTCTTTCCCTCCAAATTTTGGGAGCGCTTAAAAATGATCTAAATATCTCGCTTCAACATTTGCGCGAGGTAAAAGATAAACTTGAGCATCTTGGCGAAGACAAATGGTCCAGAACGAAGCTCTATGTGGTTAAGAAGGAAGTTGTTTTTTACGATGAAGCTTCGGATGAACGTCGAGCGGTATTGAGCGGTCAGATTGTTCTTCCACCTATAGCGCTTGAGATCATTAAAAGTGGCATGGAATCGGCTGTGACTAAACTTCGCCAACGAGATATGGAGAAGGTGGGTACAATTGAAAGGACGCGAAACGTTGCTCACAATGCTTGGGTAATCGGGGGAACTAGGGTTCCTATTTCCGCCATCAAAGACTTCGGCAAAGCAGGCTATTCTGTTGATGCAATTCTCAAAGAATACCCCACTATAACTCGCGCTGACGTTTTAGCAGCCCTTGCTCACGGGAAGGCTGCTTGACCAACCCTATTATCCATCTCAAATTCTTCCTTGATGAAGGCGTACCCGACTCGGTTGGGAAATTTCTGGCCGATCAGGGCCACGAAGCGATATTTTTGCGCGACTGTATTACCCCAGGTTCCGCAGACACTTTAGTTTGTAAAGCAGCAAAAGCGAATGACGCAATTCTTGTGGCGTGTGACGGCGACATGCGCCAACTTGTTAAACGCTACGGAGTGAGCAATGGTCTTTTCAAAAAGCTTAGTTTGTTAAAGTTAAGTTGCGGTCATGTGCAGGCGATAAATAGAATTAAACAAACGATGACTCTGATTGAGCATGAATGGCAAGTAAGCGAAGAGAAATTTTCCCGTCGTCTGCATGTTGAAATTAAGAGTGATGTAATCAGCAGCCACCGCTAGTTCGCGTCATGCATTAATTCTCGAAATTCATATTGATTTATGGCGCTGCCAATACCCCGAAAAATCTACAGATGGATTTGCCGTAAGAGCAAGTTCGACAACACGGCTAACCTGTTCCCCGTTGGAAACGCGGCGATGATCTTCACGCCAAGAGGCTTCCTGAGCATAGCGCAACAGATAGGTGCCAGCGATGTGGTGATGATGGCCAACTTCGGCACGGCGCATACGACTGAAAAATCCTTCGGCCATGTTGGTGCAAGCGCCGTCAAGGCTGTATGCCTCTTGGTGGTTGATGCGCTTCATTTCATACTTGGAATGCAGTTCGTTCCAAGCGTTGGATTCGTCGGCGTGGATTGTGGTGCCTTTGGCAACGCGCGACTGGATAAAAGTCAACGCTTGAGCCTCAGAACGAAACACCGCTGGCAGTGAACCGCCATCACGTTCGCGGACAATGACAACACATTGGCGTTTGCCGGATTGGTTCTCATAGCGACGGCGATCAACGCGATCACCTTTGATGTTGGCGGGCTTCACGTACCCTCCGAAAAATGCACCGTCCACAGCCACTTCCCGACCTTCTCCACCAAGGATTCGACCTTTTAATTCGGTCGCCATCGACTCACGCAACTTGTGGCTTAGAACGAAAGCGCATTTGTAGGACACAGACAGGTCACGCGACAAAGCGAGTGCACTCTTGCCCTTCACTTCGTTTACAAAAATGGCGATGGCAGCGAGGTAAGTTTGCAGGGGCAACTTGTGGCTGGCAAACATGGTGCCAGAGGTCAGTGTGAAATCTTTAACGCAACCCTTGCAGCGAAAACGGAGGGTGCCGTTCGGGCGGCGGGCTTCATAAGGGTCAAGTCCGCCACAGTGCGGGCATACAGCAGCGCCGCTGGTGTTGTGCCAACGGATTTTTCGAAAGGTTTTTTCCGCGTCCAGATCAGACAAACGGAAAACTTGAGCGAGGCTCAAAGTCTTTGCTGATTTGCTCAAAAGGAAATGCTGTGCCATTCTTTAGGTCATCCAATTTAGTTGACCTAATCTATATAAGCTGATTTAGATAACGTCAACTAAAATAGTTGACTTAGGCTAAAATAATGCTATTCCGTACCTATGACACCGGAACAACTTAGGGCTGCCAGAAATTGGCTGAACTGGACGCAGCAGGAATTGGCCGCCAAGGCCAGCGTCGGCTTGTCCACCATCAAAGACTTTGAAAACGGGAAGCGCCAACCGATTGCAAATAACGTTTTGGCAATTCAATTGGCGCTCACGCAATCTGGAATAGATTTTGGCAGTAATTCCGTAAGTGGGCCTATAGCCACCTCAGAGCCAAAGCCGACTCCGTCGGACAATTAAACCGCACGGTCTTCTGGCAGCGGCAATGGATACGCTCCGCGAAACCGTTTACCGCGAACGATGTGGGAAATAGTGCCTTCACTCACTTCAAGCCGGAAGGCTGTTTTTGTGAGGCTCCATCCACATACTTTTACGCACCACAGGGCGTGGCAAGCCTTTTGTAAATTGCAGGGAAAGTAATCGCGATTGCTCATGGGAAATCTCCTCAATCGAGCGTGAGTCGAAAATCCGGCTTGAAATCAGCGAAGATCAGGCGCAATATAAGCGCGTCTTCGTGATCATTCGCTGACTTCTTACCGAGTTTGTTATGATGCGATCTTTAAGGGACTGAGCGGTGGTACGCTCGGTCCCTTTTCTCTTTCAGCCAAGCCAATTGACTTGATCGCGCGACTGAAAGAGCAGCTAAGGAATTTTCAAGATCACCTCTCCTTTGCTGCGTCTTTGTTGGGCACGAACACATAAGCGCCAGGCGAAGACTCGGAGATTACACCTCGCTCAACAAGGCGGCGTAGAGCAGTGTAGTAGTAGTTTGGGGAGGCAGCCAACTTGGACTCCGAATAACCCATGCTCGGAAGATTGGACCGTATGTCATCTCTCGACATTTCATGCCCCGTCGCTTCGAGAAGTGTAGCTATGGCTTCGGTTAGAGGCATTTGGTGACTTGAGTCGTTCTGCTCCGAAATCCATCTTTTCAGTTCCGGCGCAAACGGAACCGCAATTGTCAAATATCCTTCAATTTGCCCCAGAAGATGGCCTAGCTTATGTATTTCACGGCGTTTTTCCGCTATCTGGTCACTGAGTTTGACATACTCGGCTTTCCATCCGTCAATCTGCTCGTATGTCAGAAGTGGTTTACGTGTGACCTCTGGCAGTTCCTCTGGCATTTTTCCCTCTTGATCACCGCACCTGTATTCATGCAGTATAGAATTCACAGGCGACACCGCAAGGGAGTTGAGTTAACGTCAACAGAGTAATTCAGTTGAATAATTCAGTAAAATATAAAATATTTCAAACAGTTAGCCGTAATTACCTCGAGTTTTATGGCGTTTGCGACATAATGCCGCGGGTCAGCCAATTCTCGGCTGGATTATAAAAGGCGAGCGATGCCTGTAAACAGCCAAGCTCGCGTCCGCTTGCCGCAAATTGAGCAGCTGACAGTCTCAGTTGATTGGGTTGGGGGATATCTTCACCATCATAAATTGTCAGCAAACGACCGCGCGCAAATTGTAATGCATAATTCAAGGCACGAGGTTTTGTTTGAGGTTTACCAGAAGGCACCACAATCACATCAAAGTTCCATGGCAGATCAAGTTGACTGACGGCCACATGCATAGGCCGGTCGTTTTCTTCGAGTATGATTTTGATATCCAATTTTTCAGCCGGATATTTCAGAAGGCAAAGGGCGCTGATCAATTGGTCAAGCACCGTCGTTTCTTGAAATAACGGCACCAAGACAGTGTAAATTGGTAAGTCCGCATCCTCTGGCACCGGCGCAATCACGCCTTGGCCCTTCGGCAGGGGCAAGAGGCAAAGACAACGCAAAAACACGACCATTAGGAAAAATATTCCTGCTGAAATTTGCAGGACCGTTAAAACATCAGAGGCTGAAACAATCAGGCCCCAGCCCAAAAAACAAAACACCAACGCGCAAAATACCAGCATTTGAGGGGTGCTCAGTCTTTGCTTTGCCGAGGCCGATGGTTTGGAAATACTCAAACCGTTTACAGCCTTGTGCAACAAAGATCGCGATAAAAAGTGCCGCACTAATTTGCGATAGATCTGAGGTGAGAGACGGCCCACGGTAGTTAATTTGAGACGCCGACTTTCAGTAAAGGCACCGTCGTGCACCACAGTGTGTAGCACTTGATCTGGCATCCAACTGAACGCCAAAATCTTTTGCTTTAAAAACAGGTCTCGTTCCTCGTGTGAGAGGCGGCCAACCGCGTCTAAGGCCCATGCTTCCGGAATGTTGCCGACATCTTCGATCTGTATTTTTTGTTGGCTTTGCGCTAAGGCATTGTCTGCCTCTTCTACGCTTTGCCGATGTATGAACTCAACTCCCACCACTAGCCCCGCCGTTGCGATGATAAAAACAAACCAAAATTCAGCTAAGTGCGACTGCCTGAGACTTGCAACTTTGCAACAGTTGAAACTGACATTGATTTCATTACTTTTGGTTGTGTTTTCTGCGCCACTCCTCGCGCAAGACAACAAGCCGCGATCATTTCCTGGCTTTCGTCATGTTGATCCCACGACTGTTGCAACCGAGGCTTCAGATCGTAGGTCTTTGGTTCTATTAGCAGATCAAGATTTTGCACCTTGGAGTTTCAAGGATGCAGAGGGCCGTTTTTTTGGACTTGCTGTTGACTTGGCACTACTCGCTTGCGGAGAGGCTGGCCTGACCTGCGAGATCAGGCCTGTCGTATTTTCAGAATTAACGCGAAGTTTGGAACGCGGTGAGGCGCATGGCATCATTTCCGGCCCAAAGCTCGATGAAAATCTCGCAACGAAATTCAGCCTAACACGGCCTTACTTTCAAACGCTGGGCCGATTTGCAGTCAGAGTAGGTTCGCCCCTCTCTACGCCGGACGTGCGTTCACTCGCAGGACGTCGCATAGGGTTTCGTGGCAACTCCGCACATGCCCGGTTTTTAGAAACCTATTATGCCCGCTCGGTTCTGGTGCCGTTTGAAACACAAGA
>JAYUQS010000170.1:0-3223 GCA_043756645.1 Hyphomicrobiales bacterium
GAGCAGCCCCTGATTGCGCGGTCGTGTTTCGTCGACCCACACATGAACCGGGATGCCGGCGTCATGCGCTTTGTAAATGCAGGCGAGTGCGGTGCCCCAATCGACCGTAGCCAGCCAGCCCGCATTGCAATGCGTGAGAACATTGATCCGCTCGCCCGGTTTTTTTCTGGCGGCAATCGCTTCGATGAGGGCAAGCCCATAGCGGCCAATCGCGCGATTGATCTCAACATCTTCATCTGCAATTTCTGCAGCACGTTGATAGGCGGCAGCTTGCCGCTGCTGTGGCGGAAGCGGCGACAAATGTCGCGTCATTTCATCTAATGCCCAACGCAAATTGATGGCTGTCGGGCGGGTTTCGTGCAGAACATCATAAGAGCGCTGCATATAAGCGTCAGACGAATCTTCGCGCATGGCCAGCGCCATGCCATAACCCGCTGTTGCCCCAATCAAAGGAGCACCTCGCACCAACATATCTTTGATCGCAAGTGCTGCCTCGCTCATTGTTTTGAGCAAAACCGTTTCAAAGCGGTGTGGAAATTTGGTTTGATCGATGATGCCAACCGACCAACCGTCGCTGTCGAGCCAAATCGTGCGTTGCGCTTTGCCATGAACTTTCATGCAGCCAACATGACTTGAATTGTTTGAATTGCCAATGCCTTTGCGAAAGCTCTGGATTAGTTTTGCGCAATCTGAGACTCAACAACCTGTCAACGCAAATAGCGCTTCACTTGAAAGCTTCAAACTGCTTTGATCTCATTCAGTCCAACCAGTTTCAGTTGTACAGGGAGAAGAACATGAAAAATAAAAACATATTCAAGTCCGTTCTATTGGCCACATCGATGATTGTTGCCGTAGCTACAGCAGAAGCAAAATCACTGGTCTATTGTTCGGAAGGGTCACCTGAAAACTTCACACCGTCCATCAACACAACGGGGACGTCTTTCGATGCTGCGCGACCTGTTTACAATAAGTTGGTCGAGTTCGCTCCTGGCACCACTACGGCTGGTCCGGCATTGGCAGAAAGCTATGACGTCTCAGCCGATGGCCTCACAATCACTTTCAAGTTGCGGAAAGGTGTGAAATTTCATTCAGGCGTCAATGGCTTTACGCCCACCCGTGAACTCAATGCCGATGACGTGATTTGGTCATTTGGCCGCATGTGGAAAGCTGATCATCCCTACGCAAAAGTGTCGGCAGGATCTTACGACTATTTCAACGACATGAGCATGCCTGATCTTTTGGCGTCGATTGAAAAAGGCGGCGACGATCTCACCGTCGTGATCAAATTGAATAAACCAAACGCCCCAATCATCGCCAATCTGGCCATGGATTTTGCAACAATTCATTCCGCTGAATACGCTGACTACTTAATGAAGAAAGGCACACCTGAACAGTTTGACCAAATTCCGGTTGGCACCGGCGCATTCTCATTTGTAGCCTACCAAAAAGATGCAGTCATTCGCTTCAAAGCCAATGCTGACTATTTTGGCGGAAAGCCAAAGATCGATGATCTGATCTATGCCATCACACCAGACGCAACAGCCCGCTATGCCAAACTCAAGGCTGACGAGTGCCAGGTGATGATTGCACCAAACCCGGCTGATCTTGAAGCCATGGGCAAGGAAGCCAACATCAACCTGATGTCACAAGCCGGCCTCAACATTGGCTACATGGCGATGAATGCGCAAAAGCCGCCATTCGACAAAGTGGAAGTGCGCCAAGCCATTGCCATGGCAATTGATCGTGGTGCGATACTAAAAGAAATTTACCAAGGTGCGGGCCAACAGGCCAAGAACCCTATTCCGCCAACCATGTGGTCTTATGACGAGTCGACTGTCGATATTCCGTATGATCCAGCCAAAGCCGCAGAAATGTTGAAAGCTGCCGGAGTAACGAATCTGCAAACTGATCTCTGGTGGATGCCGGTGCAGCGCCCCTACAATCCAAATGCAAAGCGCATGGCGGAAATGGTGCAAGCTGATCTTGCCAAAGTTGGTATCACTGCAACACTGGTTTCTTATGAGTGGGGTGAATATCGCAAGCGCTTGCAAGCAGGCGAACACCAAATGGGCTTCCTTGGTTGGACCGGTGACAATGGCGATCCAGACAATTTCTTGGCGGTGCTTTTAGGTTGCAATAAAGAAGGTAAGCCTGCTGTTCAGAATATTCCTAAATGGTGTGATGCAACTTTCCAAGCTGCAATCGTCAAAGCAGCGGAGGTAACAGACCAAGCTGAACGCACCAAGCTTTATCAAGAAGCACAAAAAATTGTTGCGGCGCAAACGCCTTGGTTGAACATTGCACATTCCACTGTGTTTGAACCGATCAGCAAGAAAGTAATCGGGTACAAAATCAGCCCGTTTGGAACGCATGAATTCCAAAACGTTGATATTGCGGAATAAGGCAAGCAAACAGAGAAGGGGCGGGCCTTTGTGTCCGCCCTTTTCAAAATGCTGAAATTCCTTTTCAAAAGACTTGCTCTCACAATTCCCACATTCATCGCCCTGATGTTCGTGACCTTTGTGATGATCCGCTTGGTGCCGGGCGATCCAGTCGAAGCGCGTCGTGGTGAACGCGGCATTTCGCCGGAGCGCCATGCAGAACTGCTGAAGGAAATGGGACTGGACCAACCCGTTTGGAAACAGTTTTACGATTACAGCACGGGCATTTTACAAGGTGATTTTGGCACATCATTGATTTCGAAAACCCCGGTGCTGACGGAATTCATGACACTGTTCCCTGCAACGCTTGAGCTTTCATTTTTTGCCATGCTCTTCGCCGTTTTAATCGGCGTTCCCGCTGGTGTTTTCGCCGCTGCAAAACGTGGAAGTTTTTTCGATCAATCCTTGATGGGCATTGCTCTCACCGGCTATTCGATGCCGATTTTTTGGTGGGGCCTCATTCTGATATTGATCATGTCCAATACGCTTGGACTGACACCCGTTTCAGGTCGCGTTGATCTCGTAAAATACTACTACGATCCTGTGACAGGATTTGCGATGATCGATGCATTCTTGTCAGGTCAAAAAGGCGCTGTGTGGGATGCGCTGCATCATCTGATCTTGCCTGCAATTGTATTGGGAACCGTACCACTCGCCGTCATCGCACGCATGACCCGTTCATCGATGTTGGAAGTGCTGGAAGAAGATTATGTGCGCACGGCCCGTGCCAAAGGTCTTTCACCGCGGCGTGTCATCGGTATTCATGCCTTGCGCAATGCTTT
>JAYUQS010000171.1:0-8806 GCA_043756645.1 Hyphomicrobiales bacterium
GAGCCTCCGAACATTTCACAGAGGATGAGGAGTGTCCACCGCGGCTCTAGAATTTCGCAAGCCTTGGCGGTGGGACAAAAAGAGACGTAACAATCATGGGTCATGGCAGTCTCCGTTGGTGGAAGACATAAGAACAAGTGGCTGCCCCCTGACTAGTCCAGAAACTGTACCGCTTCTGGTTCAGTTTCTACACTTTAAGTCTGAATAGCTTTGGATGCAAATGATGGTGACGGACGAAGGGAAAAATCGAACCGTCTTAAGGCGTCACTTTGAGAGGAAGACCACCATGACCAATACAGCTCAACTGCAACCTGCTCCTGACTATTCAGCCATCAAGCAACGGCAACAAGCGACATGGGCTTCAGGCAATTATTCCGTCGTCGGCACAACGCTACAGATTGTCGGAGAGACACTTTGTGAAGCACTTGATCTCTGCGCTGGCGAAACCGTTTTGGATGTCGCTGCTGGCAACGGCAATGTTTCGCTTGCGGCAGCCCGACGGCGCGCCCACGTCACCTCCACCGATTACGTGCTGCAATTGTTGGACGTCGGCAAAAAGCGGGCGGAGGCCGAAGGATTGAAAATCGAATTCCGCGAAGCCGATGCCGAAGACCTGCCGTTCGAGGATGGGTCATTTGATGTGGCCGTCTCCACGTTCGGTATTATGTTCACGCCAAATCAACAGAAGTCCGCCAGCGAGATCGCCCGTGTCGTGCGCAAAGGTGGCCGCATTGGCATGGCCAACTGGACGCCCGACAGTTTCATTGGTCAATTGTTCAAGACCATCGGCAAACATGTGCCGCCTCCGGCTGGCGTTTTGTCTCCTGCTTTGTGGGGCAGCGAAGCAAAGTTAAAAGAGTTCTTCCCCGGAAAAAGCATGTCCGTGGCAAAGCGCATTTTCAACTTCCGCTATGAGTCACCCAAACAATGGCTCGACGTGTTCCGCACCTATTATGGTCCGACCCACAAGGCCTTTGGTGCGCTTACACCGGAAGGGCAGATGGCACTCGAGTCTGATATTCTCGCACTTGTCAAACAGCTCAACCGCAAGACTGATGGCAAAATGGTTGTGCCCGGCGAATACCTTGAGGTGATCGTGTCAGTCTGATCTGACCACTTGCAATTGAAAAGCTGCGGCCAAATCAATGGTCGCAGCCACCGCCAATCAGATTGCAACTTCAGACAGCATATTTAAGCATCGTCTCAATGATAAAGCGGCGCAGAAATTCAAGCCCCAGCAACAAGATGATTGGCGAAAGATCAATCCCACCCATGCTGGGTAAGATGCGGCGGATCGGTGCCAACATCGGTTCGGTCAGCCGTGATAGACCATGCGAAATCTGACGCACCGTTGGATTGTTCACATTCACAATGTTAAATGCAAAAAGCCAGCTCAGCACAACGGAGGCCAAAATCAGCCACCACACCAAATTGAAAACCGCATCAATAAGCCAGATAATTGAAAGCATAATATAATCCCTGTTAGACTTGGCTATGTAGTGCCTGTTCACTGCCAAAGCAACGGGATCACTTATTGCAACGACTTCATAATTTCATCCAAAGTCGACAAAACCTGGTCCGCATTGCTGCTCGAAAACGGCAGAGGTGGCCTGATTTTTAGCACATTGGCCTGAGGGCCGGACGCGCTGATGAGGATATGCCTGTCACGTAAAGCATTCACAAGTTTGGTGGCAAGTGCTGCATCGGGTGTTTTTTGATCCTGATCAGAAACCAATTCAACCCCGACAAACAACCCCGCACCCCGCACATCCCCGATGGCTTCATATCGCGTTGCGAGTTCGGCAAACCCTTGCATCAGCTGTTCGCCGACCCGCCTTGCATTGGCAATCAATCCCTCGCTTTCAATCACATCAAGTACAGCCTGCCCCGCTGCCACTGAAACCGGATTGCCGCCAAAGGTGTTGAAGTACCGCACCTTTGCACCGAACGCCGAAAGCACTTCAGGTTTGCAGGCCATGGCCGCAATCGGGTGGCCATTGCCCATGGGTTTTCCCATGGTCACAATGTCAGGCTCCAGCGTGTGCCGCGCAAAACCCCACATGCCAGAGCCTAAACGGCCAAATCCCGCTTGCACTTCATCAGCAATAAAAACACCGCCAGCCGCACGTATTGCCGCAACTGCAGGTGCCAGAAAGCCCCGGGGGTCAGAGAAAACACCATCGCTCGAAAAAATCGTATCCACAAGGAGTGCAGCAGGTTTGATGTTGTGTCGCGCCATATCGGCAATCGCTGCTTTCACCTGTGCAGCCATATCACCCGAACCACGATAGGCATCGGGCGCATCAATCAGTCTGATACTCTTCCCCAGAGCTACACCCTGCCCCAGTGATGGCGAAAGTTCCGCAGCCGATTGCGTAACGCCATGATAGGCCAACCGCGTGACGATGACACCTTCACCACCGGTATGCGCCCGCGCCACCCGCAGTGCCAAATCATTGGCCTCACTGCCACTGCAAGTGAACATGATATGGCCGATGGACGCAGGAAAGTGAGCCAGCATCCGTTCGGCATAGGCCAACACATCTTCATGCAAATATCGGGTGTGGGTGTTCAATATGGAAAGTTGTCCAGCAATGGCCCGCACAACATGCGGATGGCAATGGCCCACACAGGCGACATTGTTATAAGCATCAAGATATTGCTGGCCCTGTTTGTCGTAAAGATAAACCCCGCTGCCCCGCACCAGATGCACGGGGTTTTGATAAAACAACCGGTAAGCCGGACCTAAAACTTTTTGACGGCGTGCAATCAGCGCTGTGTCTTCAGCAGATAATCCTTGTACATCAGCTGGGTTGAAAGCATTGATCATTGTCATGTTGCAAAATCCAGTTTTGGCCTGAGATGATCATACAAAAATTCTCGTGACGCCACTTGAGAAATATCATGCAACGCCAAAAGCCCCACCCAGGCTGATGGCGCATTGCGCAAAATATAAGGGGCGTTTTCAGGATGCAATTGACTGCGCCAATGCGTGATCACAACCGTCAAAACAAAGCGCATGGCCACCAGCGTGCAAAGGTGATCGACTTCAAATCTCTGCAAAGGAAAAAGCCCATGATAGGCCAGCGCCACTTCAAGTATGGATTGGAGGGGCTGTGCCGGGTCAAGTTGATAGGCCGTGGCAATCGCCAAATCATTCACCAGTGGTGCCCGCACCATATCGCCAAAATCAATCACGCCTGAAATAACTGAATGGTCTTGTGCATCGACAAAAAGATTATGCAAATTCAAGTCATTATGGATGACACTGTTCCGCAACACGTCGGCCCATGGAAATACATCATTCAAAAACCGATGCAAAACCGTTTCAACCAAACTGCGTTTGTCAGGCGGAAAATTTTCCACGTGCGGTAAAAGTGCTGATGCCTGCTGAATATCCCACAGCAAAGCGGGCGGTTCAAACGCGGTTCTAAAATCTTGAAGTGCTGCGGCCAAATCAGCGGCAAGCTTCCCAACACCGTGCCGCGTTTGGCTGCTGCGCGGAACGTCGCACATCGCAACACCGGCAATAAATTCATTCACACGCATGAACCGTTGCGAGCCGTTGGCAAACACAACAGGTGTTATTGTATTATTGTCATGATTGGGAACTTCAAGTGACAGCGCCAACTTGGGCGCACGCAAATGAATATGCGAGATGACAGCAGATTGAAACGCCAGCGTTTCCAGTGCTTCATCTTCATGCGCAATTTTTACAATGAAGCACTGTCCATCATTTCGCGTCAAACGAAAATTTTGATCCCGTTCTCCAGCAATCGCTTGCAACTCACCACGCAGACCATAATGCTGCTGCAAAACATCATGCACCGCTTCAGCAGCGACAGCGGTTGAAATCTTGGCAAGTGTCGAAACGCTCACTTAAGCACTTCTGCGCCCAAAATGTGTTTCCTGCCGCGACCGCCGATGCGCACGCACTGCATCACCAAAAGCTTTGAACAGCTTGACTGAGTCAGGGTTATCTGCCGCCTTAAACTCCGGGTGCCATTGTGTTGCAAAAGCAAAAGCCTTCGCACCTTTCACCGACACCGCTTCGACAATACCATCGGGTGCGGTGGCCTCAATATTCAATCCTTCACCCAATTTCTTGATGCCTTGCCGATGAATGGTGTTGACCATGGTTTCACTTTTGCCCAGCAAGTGATGCAGCAACCCGCCTTTCCGTATGTCTATGGAATGACGCGGCCCATAGCGCACGTCTATGTCATCAGACTTCTGAGCCCGGTGATCAAGTCGGCCGTCAACGCGTTGAAGTTCGGCTTCCAAACTGCCGCCCATCGCTACATTCAATTCCTGAAAACCCCGGCAAATGCAGAACAGGGGAATACCACGGTCAATCACCCGCAGAATAAGCTTCAACGTAACCGCATCACGGTGATGGTCATAAGGTTCATGATCTAATGTCGGCTCTTCGCCATAATGCGGCGGGTGCACATTGGACACAGCTCCCGTCATCAACACACCATCAAAATGATGCAACAAGCCGTCCAGATTATCCGCATCAATGCTATTGGGAATCATCACAGCTTCAACGTCTGCTACGTCCGTCAGTGCACGGACATATTTGTCACCGAGCGAGTGAAACTGAAAACCGTCTTTTTCATAAGTGTCAGATGGCAGGCCAACCAAAGGGCGGATATGTGTCATGTCGAACCTATCAAATCAGTGAAGCAACAAAGTGCCATAATAGGCCAGCCCCCAACCCTGAGGCCAGCGTTTTGAGAATGCCCGCCTGCAAGCGCATCAACCCAATCGCCAGCGCCACAGCCAATATGAGTGCCGCAGCATCAAATCCTGACCAGTCCGGCCACCATATTGGCACAGGACCAGACAAGCGCTCCGCCTTGCCAAACACCACATGCAAGGCAAACCACAGGGAAAGATTTAAAATAACACCCGTTACAGCAGCCGTAATCGCGGCCAAGGCAGAACGGATTCGCGGCCACGAATCAAGCCAGTCAATCCACGGCGCACCGGCAAAAATCCAAAGAAAGCAGGGTATAAATGTCATCCAGAGAAAAATTGCACTCGCCAAAACGCCAGCCCATAGGCTGCCTTCGACAGATTTGGCTGAGGTGAAAGCCACAAATTGTCCGACAAGAATCAATGGCCCGGGAGTGGTTTCAGCCAAGCCAAAACCATCCATCATCTGTTGCGGCGTCATCCAGTGAGATTGCTCGACCACACTTTGTCCGAGCGAAGCCAAAACCGCGTAAGCCCCACCAAAGGTGACAACCGCCAGTGTCGAAAAAATATTGGCAAGTTTTGAGAACACGTGTTCTGACCCGAAACTCACATGCAACAAGCCCAAAGGCACAAGCCACAAAGCCAACCAAAAACCTATGGTTTGCATCGTTGCAAAATAATGCGGAGGCTTGACGACGATCTCAAGTTTTACATCGCTCCTCATTGATAGACCAAAGAGTGCGGCTGCAAAGACGACCACTGGAAAAGGCAGACCAAAACCAAACAACGCCACAAAGGCAAAAGCCGCCAGCCACCAATCTACAGTTCGCTTCAGGGCCTTTCTGGCAATTTTTAGCAGCGCCTCAAAAACAATCGCCACCACCGCCACCTTGATACCCCAAAACAGTGATTGCACCAGAGTGGCATTTCCAAACCACGCATAAAATGTCGACAAGGCCAACATGATAAGTGCGCCGGGCAACACGAAGAAAGCACCTGCGACAAAACCACCTTTCTGACCGTGCAATTTCCAACCGCAATAGGTGGCAAGCTGCATGGCTTCGGGGCCCGGCAACAACATGCAGAAATTCAAGGCCCGCAAGAACTCCGGCTCAGAAAGCCAGCCCCGTTGTTCCACCACCTCTTTGTGCAAAAGTGCAATCTGCCCAGCAGGTCCGCCAAACGACAAAACCCCAATTCGCGCCCACAGTTTTGCGGCTTCGCCAAATCCGACACTCATGTTGGAGGTGACTTGTTTGCTGGCCAATTGTGCACCTCCTCAGTTGCATCACGGTACCACCAGTAAAGCGCATCATAAATAGCAATTCCAGCATCAAGCTGTTCGAAGTCATCGCTTTATCGGCGGCACGAGCGATGTGCGCCAAATACAACAGCGCTGGCCATTCGTGTTTAACCCCCAAAAACATTTAATCGGAAATGCAACAACAAATCTACCGGCAAACCGCCTTCACACGGTTTTCGTTTAAGCTCAGAAATTGACTTTAAAAATGAAGCGAATAAGGGACAGCGCATGAAGCCTGATCTTAAAAACCAAGCGCCGATTCTGCCGCCGGGCCACCCACCGATCCGCCAAAGCAAAATTGGCGTTTTGCTGGTAAACCTCGGTACCCCCGAAGCCACCAGCTATTGGCCAATGCGGCGTTACTTGAAAGAATTTCTGTCTGACCCGCGCGTGATTGAAGTCAACCGCGTGTTGTGGTGGTTCATTTTGAATGTTGTCATTCTCTCATTCCGCCCCACCAAAAGTGGCCATGCCTATGAGCAGATTTGGAACAGGGAAAAAAACGAGTCCCCCCTCAAAACCATAACCCGCGCACAAGCCACAGGGGTAGCAGAAGCTTTGAGCGAAGTTGCGATTGTCGATTGGGCCATGAATTATGGCCAGCCGCCGATTGCTGAACGCTTGCAGGCTTTGAAAGACCAAGGCTGTGACCGTGTTTTGATTTTCCCGCTTTACCCGCAATACTCTGCCGCAACCACAGCCTCTGTCATGGACAAGCTGGGCAAGGCACTGGAAAAAATCCGTTGGCAACCCGCCATTCGTGTGGTGCCGCCTTATTTTGCTGAAGCAGCCTATGTGAACGCCATTGCTGACAGTTTGAAAACCTATTTGAAAAATCTGAGTTGGAAGCCCGACCGCATCCTCATGGCTTTTCACGGTCTGCCGCGCGAATATCTCGACAAAGGTGATCCTTATCATTGCCAGTGCCAAAAAACCGCGCGTCTCGTCCGCAACAAGCTTGGGTTTTCACCGGAATTTATGAACGTGGTTTTCCAATCCCGCTTCGGCCGCGCCGAGTGGTTGCAACCCTATGCACAAGAAACCGTCGAAGGCTTACACAAACAAGGTGTGAAGAACCTGCTCATCATTTCTCCGGGCTTTGCCTCTGATTGTGTGGAAACACTGGAGGAGCTTTCAATCGGCCTGAAAGAAACCTTCGAGGAAAAGGGTGGCGCAAACTTCGCCGTTGTGCCCTGTCTCAACGCCTCGCCAGTCTCACTCAAAATGTTGGAAAGCATCGTCCGCAACGAGTTGAAAGGTTGGCTTTGACTGGCTTGTAAAGTCGCTAAGCTACCTCCATATCCGATTCGGAAACTTGGGAGGACGGTGCGATGTATTTTGAAGGCTTAGGCATTTTTGTACTGGTCCTGCTGGCCGTAATCTTGTTTTATCTCGTGCGGGCCATCCGCATGGTGCCGCAGGGCTATAATTACACGGTTGAAAGATTTGGCCGCTATGTCCGCACCCTCGGCCCCGGCCTTGGCCTGATTGTTCCGTTCATTGACCGCATCGGCGCCAAGATGAACATGATGGAGCGCGTCATTCAGGTTCCTTCCCAGGAAGTCATCACCAAGGACAACGCCATGGTAACCGTGGACGGCGTGGCGTTTTACCAGGTCATGGATGCCCCCAAGGCAACCTATGAAGTGGTCGATCTTGAAAACGCAATCATCAACATGGTGATGACAAACATCCGCACCGTCATGGGCTCCATGGAGCTCGACAGCCTCCTGTCGCAGCGTGATGACATCAATCACAAGCTTTTGGGCGTGGTTGACCAGGCCACCAATCCATGGGGCGTGAAGATGACCCGCATCGAGATCAAGGATATCAATCCGCCGCGTGATCTCGTGGATTCCATGGGCCGGCAAATGAAGGCCGAGCGCGAAAAACGCGCCTCCATTCTTGAAGCGGAGGGCCTGCGCCAGGCCGCCATTCTCAAGGCGGAAGGCGAAAAGCAAGCGGTTGTCCTGCAGGCGGAGGGGCGCAGGGAAGCAGCCTTCCGGGATGCGGAAGCCCGCGAACGCTCTGCCGAGGCTGAGGCCAAGGCAACGGAGTTGGTCAGCACCGCAATCGCCAACGGCAATGTTCAGGCCATCAATTATTTTGTCGCCAACAATTATGTGAAAGCGCTGGAAGCCATTGCCCAGTCGCCAAACCAGAAAATCCTCATGATGCCATTGGACGCAACGTCCATCCTTGGCTCCATCGGCGGCATCGCCGAAATTGCCCGCGAAGCCTTTGGCGGCGGCTCAACCGAGACACCAAAGCGCAAAGGCTCATCGCCGGTTCCCGGCGTAACCCAGAAATCATAGGGGGCATCAGGCCATGCAAGAACTGCTTCCCGTGGTAGGCATTTGGTTCTGGTGGATTGTGGCAGGCGTTCTCCTGCTTCTTGAACTGATGACTCCCGGTGTTTTCGCCATGTGGCTCGCCCTTGCGGCGGCCTCCGTCGGCATCACGGATTATTTCTTTGATTTGAACTGGCAACTCGAGTTGCTGGCCTTTGCCGGTTTCTCCCTTGTCTATGTTTATCTTGCGAGGCCTTGGTACTCAAAAAACAAACCGCAGAACAGCGATCAGCCCAATCTCAACCAGCGCATCTATGCTTTTGTCGGAAAATCCTTTGTGCTTGCCGAACCCATCGTCAATGGCCAGGGCAAGCTTGATATTGAGGGAACCCGTTGGGACGTGCTGGGGCCAAATCTGGCGAAGGGCGCAACGGTGAAGGTGACAGCCGTCGAGGGCATGAAACTGCGGGTCACCGGAGCCTAAGTCACGTCAACTCCCTATTAACCA
>JAYUQS010000172.1:0-8790 GCA_043756645.1 Hyphomicrobiales bacterium
CGGATTTGACAGCTTGGTCCTTGCATGGACGATTGCACGCCGCTTTGCCCCATGCGCGTTGCATCATTCATTTGCACCCTCAATTTGCGACTGTCATCGCCTCTTTGGCTGATCCGGAAATCAAAGCGATTGATCAAAACACGGCGCGCTTCTTCAATCGCATCGCAGTAGACATGCAGTATAGTGGCATGGCAAACAGCGATGATGAAGGTGATCGTCTGGCGCGCCTGCTGGGCAATAAATCCATTATGATGATGGGCAATCATGGCGTTCTGGTCTGTGCTGCGACTGTCGCGGAAGCCTATGACTTAACTTACTATCTTGAACGTGCCTGCCGCAATTTGGTCTTGGCATACCAAACCGGCCAAAAGTTACATGTTATGAGCGACGCAGTAGCCGAAAAAACCGCACAGGAATGGGAATCAGACCGAGACCAGTTCCACGTACATTTTTCTGAAATGAAAACGTTGTTGGATGAGACTGAACCCAGCTACGCTTCGTGAGTGACGCTTGACCAAATCGGCGCTGTGGTGCATAGCGCCCGCGAAGACGGCCAAAACATCTCGGAAGGGTGGCAGAGTGGTCGATTGCGACGGTCTTGAAAACCGTTGTGCGTGAAAGCGTACCGTGGGTTCGAATCCCACCCCTTCCGCCATTTGGCATCCAAACAACTAAGCAGCCGTGTGAATTTTCTCGATGTCCTCGCGCAGACTGCGCAACAGCGGTAACAGTTGTGTTGAAGAACCAGGCACTGACAATGCCTGCTGCTCTGCCGCAAATATCTCTGCTGCTGTCAACTTGCGCAAAAGCTCAAGATAGGTTTGAGCAATATGCTCGTCTTGTTGAGGCGCGGCAGGCGGCGTTTTTGGGCCAATTGACTGATCTCGCTGCCACGGTTTTTCCGTAAAATTCATTTCTATAACAGCTGCATTGTCTGCGATGTCGTGCAACACAGTCAAATCACAGCTATAGTGTAAATCATTCAATGCTGATTTTGCGTCCGCAACCAAAGTTGACGACGTTGAAATTGCGTGCGCCACAAATGTATTGCCGCCGGAAAACGTTTCATGATCCCCATCAAACAGTTGCCCCAATACATTCAAAAGTCCGCTCGCGCGTTCCAAGGCTTTCGCCAAAACATCCGCAGGATGAACCTGTATTTGTTCTTTCAAGTTTTCCATCCACTCGGCATCAAAGTTGTTTTGAAACAATCAAACCAGCTTTTGCCCGCCCTTAGTTGCCCTGCTTTATATTAACATAATCATTTCGTTGCACGAGTGAATATTTCAAATAGTTGAAAAACTTACGGTTTTTTCCACAATACAATTAAATACCAGTCGCAGTTGTAGTCGGGTGATTCTTGGTTCGCGAAGATTCGACAGCCATTCAGCATTGTGATGCATGCTTTAAATCAGTACCGTGGGGCATTAAATCAGGTGGTCAAAATCATTGGGGCGGTTTAACTTTCACTCACAATAAGCGAGGTTGGGAATGACGAAAGTACTTGTAATCGGGGCCGCAGGAATGCTGGGGCGAAAGCTTATTGAATCGCTAGCGGCAGGCAATGGTAAATTATCGGTACAGAATCTCATCCGACACGACATCGTTCTGAGTGCAGCTCCACCTGCACATGCACCTTTTGAAATTCAAACTTTTATTGGTGATTTGTCTGTTGCTGGTGAAGCGGAAAAACTCGTGGCAATGCGCCCTGACCTGATTTTTCACCTTGCTGCAATTGTTTCTGGCGAAGCAGAAGCGGATTTTGAAAAAGGTTATAGTATCAATTTAGACGGCACGCGTAATCTGCTGGAAGCAATTCGCAAACAAGGCGGTGGATATTGCCCACGGTTAATATTTACATCATCTATTGCCGTTTTCGGTTCCCCCTTTCCCGTAGCGATTCCTGATGAGTTTCTGACAGCCCCCTTGACCAGCTATGGAACGCAAAAAGCAATCTGCGAGTTGCTGATCAATGACTATTCGAGACGGGGGTTTTTGGATGGCTTGGCATTGCGGATGCCAACCGTCTGTGTGCGCCCAGGGCTTCCAAACAAGGCAGCATCTGGATTTTTTTCCAACATCATACGCGAACCTTTGAATGGCAAAGAAGCGATTTTACCAGTCTCAACCGATGTGCGGCATTGGCATGCTTCGCCAAGAGCGGCTGTCAAATTCCTCATTCAAGCCGCTGACATGGGCGGAACCAAATTAGGTCCGCGACGGAACCTCACCTTGCCGGGATTATCTTGCACCGTTGGTCAGCAACTTGAGTCCTTGGCGCGAGTTGGCGGTCCACAAGCAGTTGCGCTGGTAAAACATGTACCAGATGAAACGATCGCCCGTATCGTTTCTGGATGGCCGCAGAATTTCGATGCAGCGAGGGCTCAATCACTCGGGTTCACTGCCGAAACCAGTTTCGATGACATTATTAAAGTGTATATCGAAGATGAACTGAGTGGACGGAAGAACACCTGACAATTCTTATTGAGTATCGCACATTTTGCAAATCCAACAGGACTCTACTGGACCGCTTTGAAATCACGCAATTGCCGCGAAAGCTTTTCGCGCATCAGTGCCCATGTCGTGAAGGTTTTGCTGTTCGTTGTCGGGAATTTCAATGTGGTTGGCGACACTATATGCTTCGTAATAACTGATTTCCAAAAGTCCCTGTAACGTAAGCATTCGTGATCCCTTCGCTAAGTTGCGGAGTTCAAGTACCATATCTGCAATATAATTCGCCGTTTGCCGTTCCAAGATAGACCCCATTTAACATTGATTAAATTATAAATAATACCTCAAAGGTTGTATTTTCGTACAAGTGTATTTCAGACTCGTGCTTCTCTCGCTCTTATAACTCAACATATGCGGGTTAACAATAAATAAAAACCCCTTGGGTTGTGAAATGTTGGCGCCGGTCGATGTCAGGTTTCAGGGGCAACCTTGCCATGTAGCTTGGTTCCGATTAAGAGCGGGCGCCTTTGCTTCTGCCATTGAGGCTAATTTGGCGCATTTTGGCCAATCGTGATTGGAACATGTAAATGACTGTCGTTGTGGTTGAATCGCCGGGTAAGGCCAAAACCATCAATAAGTATTTGGGTAAGGACTTCACTGTTCTCGCGTCCTACGGCCATATCCGCGACCTTCCTGCGAAAGACGGTTCGGTGCGGCCTGACGACGATTTCGCTATGGATTGGGAGATTGACCCAAAATCAGCCAAACGTGTTGCTGATATTGTGAGTGCCCTCAAGACCAGTGACCGCCTCGTACTCGCAACCGACCCTGATCGCGAAGGCGAGGCGATTTCCTGGCACTTGATGGACGTACTCAGTAAAAAGGGGGCCTTGAAGGGGAAGACCATTCAGCGTGTGGCCTTCAACGCCATCACAAAGCAATCCATTCTCGAAGCTATGGCTCAACCGCGCGATGTCGATGCGGCGCTTGTTGATGCCTATATGGCGCGCCGCGCACTCGACTATCTCGTCGGTTTTACAATTTCTCCAGTACTCTGGCGCAAACTTCCCGGTGCCCGTTCTGCGGGCCGTGTGCAATCTGTTGCTTTGCGTTTGGTGTGTGATCGTGAACTTGAAATTGAAGCATTTCGCAGCCAAGAATATTGGTCAATCGACGGCAAATTCACCACGCCTTCAGGCGCTGCCTTTGAAGCCAATTTGGCAAGTATTGATGGCAAACGATTGGAAAAAATGGCTATTCCAAATGCCGAGCAAGCCAAAACCATTCACGCTGCCGTCAAAGGCCAACCTTTCAAAGTTGGAAATGTTGAAAGCAAACCGGCAAAGCGCCACCCCTTCCCGCCTTTCCGCACATCAACGTTGCAGCAGGAAGCATCACGCAAACTTGGCTTTTCATCATCACGCACCATGCAGATTGCACAGAAGCTTTATGAAGGCGTGGAAATTGACGGCGATACAGTGGGACTCATTACTTATATGCGTACCGACGGTGCTGATATGGCGCCTGAAGCCATTGCAGCAGCACGCACATCAATCTTGAAAATCTACGGCGAGCCCTATGTACCATCGGTTCCTCGTAAATACACGACCAAGGCCAAAAACGCCCAAGAAGCACACGAAGCTATTCGTCCCACAGAAATTTCGCGTCAACCTGAAAAAGTTCGCAAGTTTTTAGACGCGGATCAATTGGCACTTTATGACTTGATTTGGAAACGCACCATTGCCAGCCAAATGGAAAGCGCTGAAATGGAGCGCACGACAGCGGACATTGATGCACAAGGCAGCGACGGCAAAGCCTATAGCTTCCGCGCCAATGGCTCGGTTGTGAAGTTCGATGGCTTCCTCAAAGTTTACAATGAAGACCTTGATGATGGCGAAGACGAAGACGGCCACCGCCTGCCTGCAATGGCGCGTGGTGATTCAATCGGGGTGACCGAGATCAAGCCGGTGCAGCATTTTACTGAACCACCACCGCGCTATTCCGAATCTTCTCTGACCAAAAAACTGGAAGAACTCGGCATTGGCCGCCCTTCCACTTACGCCAGCATTCTGACAACACTGAAAGACCGTGGTTATGTTCGCATCGACAAAAAGCGGCTCGTACCCGAAGACAAAGGCCGCGTGGTCACCGTGTTTATGGAAAGCTTCTTCAAGCGTTACGTGGAATATGATTTCACGGCAGACCTTGAAGCACAACTCGACTTGATTTCGAGCGGTGATATCGCATGGAAAGAGGTTTTGCGAAAATTCTGGACCGATTTCACTGCAGCAATTGGCGAAGTTAAAGACCTGCGCGTCGCACAAGTGATTGACTCCTTGAATGAAGTTCTGGGCGTTCATATTTTCCCGCCGCGTGCGGATGGTAAAGAAGCGCGTTTGTGCCCGTCTTGTAATGAGGGCCAATTGTCTTTGAAACTGGGCAAGTTCGGCTCGTTTGTTGGTTGCTCAAACTATCCAACCTGCAAATTCACGCGCCCCATGAGCACGCCCGCGGAAGGGTCGGCTGAAGTTGTACCAGCAGAAGGTATTATTCTTGGAACCGATCCTGAAACAGGTGCAAATGTAACCCGCCGTATCGGGCGTTTCGGACCTTACCTGCAATTGGGCGAACCGTTGGAAGGTGAAAAGCCAAAGCGCGCGTCCATTCCAAAAGGTACTGATGCTGCAAACATTGATTTCGAACACGCGATGCGCTTGCTGTCATTGCCGCGCGAGGTTGGCTTGCATCCAGAAACACAAACGCCAATCGTCGCAAACTTCGGCCGTTTCGGGCCCTATATCTTGCACGACGGCACTTACGTGAATGTGGAATCGGCTGAAGATGTTTTCACCATCGGCTTGAACAGAGCAGTTGATTTATTGGCTGAAAAGCGCGCCAAAGGTCCTTCCAACCGCCGCACGCCCGGTGCATTGCGTGAGTTGGGCGAACACCCGGAAGGTGGAAAAGTGCAAGTGTTCGGAGGCCGCTATGGCGCTTATGTCAAACATGGCGACATCAACGCTACAATTCCAAAGGATATGACAACCGAAGCCATAACGCTGGATGAAGCGTTGGTACTGATTGCCGAACGCGCCGCCAAAGGCGGCGGTGGCAAGAAGGCCAAAGTTAAAAAGGCGCCAGCCAAAAAAGCGCCTGCAAAAAAAGCGGCAAAAAAAGTTGCAGCAAAAAAGACTCCTGCCAAGAAAGCAGCTAAGACAACGCGTGCCAAAAAAACCGCCAAAGCCGCCTAAAACCAAACGTAAAATCAAAGCCGCCTCGCTGGCCTTGCCGAGCGAAGCTGATGTGCGCGCTTTCATTGCCAATACGCCAGGCCATGTCGGCAAGCGCGACATTGGCCGCGCCTTTGGTGTAAAAGGTGCGGCAAAGCTTGCACTGAAAGCCATGCTTAAAACCTTGGGGCCGGAGCGTAAGCAAAAACCAGTTTCTGGCGGGTTGCCGCCCGTCCTTGAAATCGAAGTGATTGAAATCGACAGCGACGGCGACGCCATTGGCCAGCCGTTGATGTGGAATGAAGGCCGCTCCGGCACTGCCCCACGCTTGCCGATTTTAAGCGACGGGAAAGCCGCACCCGGAATCGGAGATCGGTTCCTGGCGAAACTCGAAGCCTACACCGGCACAGGTGATTTTCTCTACCAGGCCCGCGTGCTGCGCAGTCTTGCCAAAGATGCGACACGCGTCGTCGGCATTTTCCGTAAACCTGCTGGCGCCGGCGGACGCATTATTCCATCCGGCAAAAAAGACCGTGATGATTTTATCGTCAGCACAGGCGATGAAGGCAATGCCAAGGATGGCGAATTGGTCTTGGCCGAAATCACCAGACAAAAAGGCCGTGGGCTGCCGCAAGCCCGCGTGCGCGAGCGCTTGGGTGCGTTTGACGATCCGCGCAACATCTCACTGATCGCAATTCATACGCACGGTATTTCTGATCAATTCCCGCAGAATGTACTTGATGACGTTGAGCGCCTCAAAAGCTTCAGTCACGATCAACGCGACGACCTTCGCCACATCCCGCTGATCACAATCGACCCCGCTGATGCCCGTGACCATGATGACGCAATTTATGCGGCACCTGATGATGCGGCTGATAATCCGGGTGGCTACAACCTGATCATCGCTATCGCTGATGTTGCAGCTTATGTGCGGCCCGGGTCAGCATTGGATCGCGAGGCGCGAAAGCGTGGCAACTCCACCTATTTCCCTGACCGCGTGGTTCCCATGCTGCCCGAACGCATTTCCAATGATCTCTGTTCATTGAAGGAGAGCGAAGACCGCCCTGCCCTTGTCTGCTTCATTACAATTGATGCCGATGGCCATAAAAAATCACACCGCTTCGCCCGCGCAGTTATTCGTGTGGCAGCTGGCCTGGCATACGAGGAAGCGCAAGCCGCAATTGATGGCCGAAAACCCCACGAACTCTTGGAAAGCGTTCTGCGACCGCTCTGGGCGGCCTATGCTGCTCTTTCAAAGGCGCGCGACAAGCGTGGCCCTTTGGACTTGGATTTACCTGAGCGAAAAATTGTCTTGAATGAACAAGGCCACGTTTCAAAAGTTATCTCACCCGAACGCTTGGACGCCCACCGCTTGGTTGAAGAATATATGATCCAGGCCAATGTGGCTGCTGCGGAGCAACTCAACAAAAAGTGTACACCGTTACTATTTCGTGTGCACGAAGACCCGTCGGCAGAAAAACTAAGGGCATTGCAGGAGTTTCTCCGCACCACCAATATTCCATTTTCTTTGGGGCAAGTTGTGAAAGCCCAGCACTTCAACCAAATCCTGCGCGCCGCCAAAGACACACCACAACACCGCGTCGTGCATGAAGTGGTTTTGCGCTCACAGGCGCAAGCCAATTATCGTCCGGTGAATGAAGGCCACTTTGGTTTATCATTGGCCAATTATGCTCATTTCACCTCTCCCATCCGCCGTTATGCAGATTTGATCGTGCATCGTGGATTGATCGCTGCATTGAAATTCGGTGATGACGGTTTGTCGGCGCAAGACATCACGCAATTGGAAGACACAGCAGAGCAAATTTCCGCTGCCGAACGCCGCTCGATGTTAGCTGAACGCGAAACCATTGATCGCATGGTTGCCACCCATCTGGCTGATAATTTGGGGGCGCGCTTTAAAGGTCGTATCAGTGGTGTTGTGTCAGCAGGCTTATTTGTTGTCTTGCAAGAAACCGGTGCTGATGGGTTTGTTCCTGCATCATCGCTCGGCAAAGACTATTATTCTTTCGATCCCTCCCGTCACGCGCTCATTGGCAGTGCAACAGGTGAAACTTTCCAATTGGGCGATGATGTTGAAGTGCGATTGATGGAAGTTGCGCCGATACGCGGTGGCTTACGATTTGAAATTCTGTCTGATGGTAAAACCGGAGAAAAGCCGAAACGGGTTTCGAAGCCGACATTTCGAAAAATCAAAAGCCGTCGCAAATAGTTGCGGCAGGTTGCCACTGCGGCTTGGCACTGCATGGCAATTCAACTCATTAGCCTCCAAATCGTACGTATGTCTGATCGAAACTGGAAAACAGCAATCTATCGTGGCTTCCGCAAACGGTGTCCGTCTTGCGGTCAGGGGCATATGTTTTCGACTTATCTTGGCATCGAGCCTTCATGCTCGCATTGCAATGAGCCGCTTCACCACCAGCGTGCCGATGACGCGCCACCCTATTTCACAATTTTCGTGGTGGGGCATATTGTGATCCCGCTTATGTTGTTTGTTGAGAAAATGTGGAAACCAGAGCTTTGGATCCACTTTGCAATCTGGCTGCCGATGACTTTGGTTTTGACACTCTGGCTATTACCAAAAGCGAAGGGCGCAACGGCGGGCCTTCAGTGGGCATTGCGTATGCACGGCTTTGCAAATGAACCTGAGAAAGCCACGCCCCTTGGTCCTTGACTTTCCGCTTGCCATAGGCTCTACCGCCTTCAAATTCGAGTTTGGAGACTGTTATGGCCAAGGGCAACGTTATCAAGATTAAGCTGCAATCGACTGCAGATACTGGTTTCTTTTATGTGACCAAAAAGAACTCACGTACCAAAACGGAAAAGTTCTCAATGAAGAAGTATGACCCCGTTGTGCGCAAGCACGTGGAGTTCAAGGAAACCAAGATTAAGTAATCTGGCCGACAACATCTGTTGGTAAGTTTAAGCGCCGATGTTTCGGCGCTTTTCTTTTGTGCACTGTTGGTCAATAAAGTGCCGGTCCGAACATAGAGCAAATTGAGGAGGCCACTCGATTCGCGTCCGGACCGGCGGACCCATGGGATCAGGTGATGCGGCGGGCCTGAAACCGTGAGCCATTTCGGTGAGCTTC
>JAYUQS010000173.1:0-3195 GCA_043756645.1 Hyphomicrobiales bacterium
CCCGTGGCGTTGGTCATGAGCTTGGCGATTTCATCAAAGAAACGGGAAGATGTGGTGGTCATGTGAAAACCCTTTCGAATGCTGTGTAGCTATGGATTAAGTGCCGGTTTTTCAAGTCCTGTTGTGTCGCAGCGTTAAAGTTTGACCTTCAGGGGGTGAAACGCCAAAATAGGGCATGATGATTGCGGCCATAAACCTTCCAGCACTTGATCCTGTGGCGTTCCACGTTTTTTCCTGGCCGATCCATTGGTATGCCTTGGCTTATGTGGCGGGATTGGTGTTTGCGTCATGGTATCTTAAACGCTTGGTGACTTTTCCCAAACTGTGGGGGGCGTTGCGGCCAACTCTCACCGTGCAACAGGTTGATGATGTTTTTTTATGGTCAATTATTGGCGTGATTGGTGGCGGTCGACTTGGCTATGTTCTGTTTTACAAGCCGCAGTTTTATTTTGCCAAACCGGTAGAAATTCTGAAAACCTTGGATGGCGGTATGTCGTTTCACGGCGGGTTTTTAGGTGTAGTGGCGGCGTGCTGGTTGTATGCCCGTAAACATGAAATTCAGTTTGATCGGTTATTGGATGTGGCCGCAGCCGTTTCAGCTGTTGGCTTGGGCTTGGGACGGTTGGCCAATTTCGTCAATGCAGAATTATGGGGCCGCCTGAGTGATGTGCCTTGGGCGGTCATGTTTCCGGGTGAGGCTTTGGCGCGTCACCCTTCGCAGCTCTATGAAGCTTTGCTGGAGGGCTTGGTTCTGTTTCTCGTCTTGCGCATTGCGACGCATCGGTTCTATGTGTTGCAATACCCGGGTCGTGCGGCGGGTATATTCGCCATTGGATATGGCTTGGCACGTATTTTTTCGGAATATTTCCGTGAGCCTGATGCGCATTTAGGTTATTTCAGCGGCTTTGCGACAATGGGCATGTTGCTGTCGGTGCCTATGGTGTTGGCCGGAGTTTGGCTTTTGCAACGGTCCCGCCGTTCAACATGACGCCGCTTGAAAAGATCATTACACGGATGATTTTGGACGATGGACCAATGCAGCTTGATCGCTACATGGCGCTGTGTTTGGGGCATCCTGAGCATGGTTACTATATGACGCGGGATCCTTTTGGCGCGGAGGGGGATTTCACGACATCGCCTGAAATTTCTCAAGTGTTTGGCGAATTGATTGGCGTTTGGGTGGCGCAAACGTGGGAACTTGTGGGCTCACCCCGCAAATTTGCGTTGGTTGAATTGGGGCCGGGACGCGGAACTTTGATGATGGACGTGCTCAGGGTTTTGCAAAAAATTCCAGCCTGCGCCAAAGCAGCGGAAGTGCATCTGGTTGAAATGTCGCCGGTGCTGAGGGCAGCACAGTTGGCGCGGGTGCCGGAGGCAACGTGGCATAGCACGATTGCTTCACTGCCGGGCACGCCCACGATATTATTGGCCAATGAATTTTTTGACGCTTTGCCAATACGGCAGTTCGAGCGGGTGCAGGGCCGGGTGTTTGAGCGCGTGATAGGCGAGGGCATGACGATTGGATTGGTGCCATCGACCATGCGCTGGCCATTTCAAACTGATGGGGTGTTTGAAGATTCAAGCATTCGAGATGCAGTGGCTTTGCAATGGGGCGATTATCTTTCAAAAGCGTCGGGTGCGGCTTTGATTATTGATTACGGGCATTTGCGCCATGCAATGGGTGATAGTCTGCAAGCGATGAAGGCTCATAAATTTTGCAAAGTCACAGAACATGTTGGTGAAGCTGATATCACCTCGCATGTGGATTTTGAAAATTTGGGCCGAGGCTTTCTAAAAGGTGGAGCCAAAATTGCAGGTGCTATGAGCCAAGGCCAGTTTTTGCAATCATTGGGCCTTGAAGCACGGACGCGGGTTCTGGCCTCCCGCGTCGAGGGTGCAAAACAGCGCGACATTATCACCGCATCAGAAAGGCTTGCAAAGCCCGACGAGATGGGCGACCTTTTCAAAGTGATGGCGGTCACCGGCGGGCTTGATGCCCCGCCTTATCCATTTGGACAAACATGATTGAAGCAGAACAGTTGAAATTTGACGGCATTGCGCATGGTTTTTTCACGCGCGGCGGCGGGCATTCGACCGGCATATTCGCATCATTGAACTGCGGTTATGGATCGGGCGATGATGTCGATCTTGTCAGAATGAACCGTGAAGTTGTGGCGCGGGCTATTGGAGTTGCTGAAGGGCAAGTGGTCACTGCTCATCAGGTCCATAGCGCTGACGTGGTGGAAGTGAACAAGGTTTGGCCGCTTGAGGGACGCCCGAAAGTGGATGGTTTGGTGTGTAGAACCAAAGGTATTGGCCTTGGTGTATTAACGGCGGATTGTGGACCGGTTTTGTTTGCCGATGATAAAGCCCAAGTGATTGGGTGTTGCCATGCCGGTTGGAAAGGCGCCGTTGGAGGCATAACTGATGCGACTGTTTCCGCTATGGTCGGATTGGGCGCAACGCGTGAAAATATTGTTGCGGTGTTGGGGCCAACAATTTCGCAAGTTGCATACGAGGTTGGGCCGGAGTTTCCCAAACCCTTTCTTGAACAATCATCCGCCCACGGAGTATTTTTTGTGCCCTCAGTAAAAGCCGGGCATTTCATGTTTGATCTGCCGGCTTACTTGCGACAGCGGATGAAAGGTTTGGGATTGAAGGCTGTCCATGATCTTGGTCTTTGCACCTATTCTGATGAAGCGCGGTTTTACAGTTATCGTCGTGCGACCCACCGGAGCGAAGCTAACTACGGACGTTTGATTTCAGCGATAGCGTTGGTGTGATGTTGCAGCGTGTCCTGCTTTTGTTGGTGGCATTCATGCTGGTGGCCTGTTCCGGGCCAAGACTGCCGTTCGAAAAAGATTTGCCAACTGAAAGCAGTATTGTTGCTCCACCTTGGGAGGCATTCGTCAAGGCCGGTACGGGCGCTGAAAAAGAACTGGATTTGGAAACGCTCGATGGTCCAATTGCCAGCTTACCAGAAACACCGCCGCCGTTGATTGCCGAAACCGAGGCTGTGGGTCAGGACGCGGTCGCACAAGAACCTGTCCGACCGAAATCTGAAAACAAGGGTGTTACGATAAAATCGGTTGCGGTGCCATTGGTGCAAGGTGCTGATGGCAAAGGCAATGCCGAGTTAACGGAGGCAATGCGCCAGGTTTTGCGCGAAGCAGGCTGGCCCGTGGTGAAGGCACC
>JAYUQS010000174.1:0-3188 GCA_043756645.1 Hyphomicrobiales bacterium
AAAGCCATTAACCAAAGGCACGGGCGCATTGACGCTGCAAGTCAACAAGAATGGTGCAATCACAGAATCTGAGGGTTCGGTGATTGTTGCGGTGAAGGAAAACGCCCCGGCCTTGGTGGCAAAAGTTAATCCTGTCGCACCGACACAAGTTCTGCAAACCGGTGATGCGACAGCGGCCCCGCCGAAAGAAGTTCAATTGACAGCTGTTGATTATGACACGGCGGGCAACATTGTGTTCTCAGGTAAAGCCGCACCCGGCTCAGCCGTTCGTTTTTATGTCGACAACGCCGCCGTTGGCGAAGGCGTTGCTGACGCCGCTGGCAACTGGAGTTTCAAAGGCACGTCAACAGTAATCCCCGGCACCCACACTTTACGTGCTGATGCCGTTGATGTGGCAGGTAAAGTCGTAAGCCGCATTGAGCTGCCGTTCCTGCGTGAAGATGCGGCCACAGTGACCGCCGCACAAGTTGCTGCGGTTGAACCCGAACCAGCACCCGTTGTTGCGGTGGTGGCACCTGTTGCAGAGCCAGCAACCCAAGTTGCTGCCGCACCCGTTGTCGTCGAAGAAGGGCCTCGAAAACTCGTCATTCAGCCCGGCAATAACCTTTGGAAACTCTCACGTGAAGTTTACGGCAAAGGCCGCATGTTCACGATTATTTACGAAGCAAACCGCGACCAATTGAAAAACCCCAACAAGATTTTTCCCGGTCAAATTCTAACGGCGCCCAAGCAGAACTAAATCTATGAGTATGGCGAATACGACGATGACGCCCGAAACGCGGGAAGCAGGCCAATGGGAAACCATGAAACGTCTGCTGCCTTACCTGTGGCCCGAAGGCCGGATGGATTTGCGCGCGCGTGTTGTCATCGCCATGCTGCTGTTGGTGCTGTCGAAAGTCATCACCGTCCTCACGCCTTACGCTTTTAAATGGGCCACTGACGCACTGACCGAAACCAACACACCCGCCATCGCAGGTGTTGCCGCAGCCATTTTCATGGTACTGGCCTATGGCGTCGGCCGCATCTTCATGGTGGCCTTTGCCCAGTTGCGCGATGCCGTATTTTCCAAAGTTGGCCAACGCACAGTGCGTGAAATGTCGTCGCGCACCTTCCGGCATTTGCATTCGCTTTCGTTGAAATATCACCTCACCCGCAAAACCGGCGGCCTCTCCCGCATCATGTCGCGTGGTATCAACGGCGTCGATTCTGTGTTGCGCTTTGCACTGTTCAATACCATCCCGACGGCATTGGAAATTCTGTTTGTCTGCGCCTTGCTGGCGTGGTCATTTGGCTGGGCTTATGCCTTGACCATCGCACTTACAGTCGTCACTTACATCGGCTTTACCTACGCCGCTACAGAATGGCGCATCGCCATCCGCCGCGCCATGAATGATGCCGATCAAGATGCAGGCACCAAATCCATCGACAGCCTGCTTAATTTCGAAACCGTAAAATACTTCGGCAATGAAGAGCATGAAACCAAGCGCTACGATGCATCGATGGCAAAATATGAAAAAGCCGCCATCAAAACCTGGACATCGCTTGCCGTTTTAAACGCAGGCCAAACCTTGATTTTCACCATCGGCCTCACCATCGTCATGATTATGTCGGCCCTCGCAGTACAGGCCAAAACCGCAACGCTGGGTGACTTCGTGATGGTCAATGCCTTGATGATCCAACTCTACATGCCATTGAACTTCATCGGCTCATCCTACCGTGAAATCAAACAGGGCCTGCTTGATGTGCAAGGCATGTTCGACGTTTTGGCAGAAGACACTGATATTAAAGACAAACCCGGCGCACCAGACTTCGTCGCCGCCAAAGGTTCAGTGTCATTTGATGACGTCGCTTTTGCTTACGACGCAGAACGGCCAATCTTAAAGGGCATTTCATTCGATGTACCCGCAGGCCACACCGTCGCCATCGTCGGGCCATCAGGTGCTGGCAAATCCACCATCTCGCGACTGCTCTATCGTTTTTATGATGTCACAGGCGGGCGCATCACCGTTGATGGCCAAGACATTGCTGACGTGACGCAGAAGTCGTTGCGCGACGCCATCGGCATGGTGCCGCAAGATACTGTGCTGTTTAACGACACCGTGCGTTACAACATCCGCTATGGCCGCCCTGATGCAACTGACGCTGAAGTCGAAGCCGCCGCAAAGCTGGCACAGATCCACGATTTCATTTTGAGCCTGCCCAAACAATACGACGCCATGGTGGGTGAGCGCGGCTTGAAATTGTCCGGCGGCGAAAAACAACGCGTCTCCATCGCCCGCACAATCCTCAAAGGCCCACCGATTTTAGTGTTGGATGAAGCCACATCAGCACTCGACAGTTTCACCGAACAGGAAATTCAAACCGCTCTCAAAACCGTTTCCAAAAATCGCACCACACTGGTCATCGCCCACCGCCTTTCAACAGTTGTCGACGCCAACGAAATCATCGTCCTCGACAAAGGCCTGATCGCCGAACGCGGCACCCACACGTCACTCCTCCGCAAAAAAGGCCTCTACGCAAGAATGTGGAACCGCCAGCGCGAAGCTGATGAGGCACGTAAGAAATTGGCTGAAGTAGCGGCGAGCGCGTAGTCCCTCATCCGTCTCGCATGCGCTCGGAACTTTTCCCGCAAGCAAACATCTTCACCTCCCCGTTTACGGGAGAGGACGCCCGAAGGGCAGGTGAGGGCCGTATCATCCTCAACACTTTCTGAATCAATACCTCAGTAATCATACCCCGGAATCAGCTGTTAACGCTGCTCCGAACATTTGAGCCAAATTCATCTAAAACTTGAATCAAACCCGTCGCGAGTTGGGTTTTGTTTACGATTGGAGCGCAGTGTGAACCTATGCCACGGACAACGTGGGGGATAACTTTAACCGGCGAAAAGCACCCATCATAAAAAGGGGCAACGCCAATAAATTTGGGGATGACAGTCAAATGAAAATATCAACTTTAGAGACCATCGCCGGTCAAGTTGTCGAAGAGACACTCGGCGTTGTACGCGGTTCGGCCATGTGGTCGCGTCGCATCAGCAAAAACTCCACGGCAGGCCATCGCGCCTTGGAGCATATGACAGTTGGCGATGTTGCCGATGGTCTCATGGAAGTGCGTGAAAAAGCTGAAGCCAAGATGTTGCAGAATGCCAAGACCATGGGTGCCAACGGCGTGATCGGACTGAAATTCGA
>JAYUQS010000175.1:0-8679 GCA_043756645.1 Hyphomicrobiales bacterium
TGCTGGCTTGAAGCCCGGACGGGAACATCCCCTCCATTTTATTCTCAACCACCATGACACTTCCCTCATCCGTCTCGCGTTGCTCGCCACCTTCTCCCGTAAACGGGAGAAGTGAAGGATTTTCACCTCTCCCGTTTACGGGAGAGGACGCCGAGCCTTGGCGAGGCAGGTGAGGGCCGTCACTCTCTCAATGAAACCCGTCAGCAAATTTCATGCTCGGCGCTTGCGGTTCGGCTTGCGGGGATACGCGCGCCTTAATTTCCTTGGCAAAGCGCGTCATGATGAAAGCTGCGAGATCCTCGGGTTTTGCAGGTTTACCGGTGAGGTAGCCTTGGATGTAATCGCATTGCATATCCTGAATCATGCTGGCTTGAATATCGGTTTCAATGCCTTCGGCGGTGACTTTCAAACCGAGATTGCGACTGAGGCTCATGATGGATGTGAGCATGCCTTTGACGCGAGGTTTGTGCTCAAGGGCTTGCACGAAGCTGCGGTCGATTTTCAATTTCGAAAAAGGGAACTTCCAAAGATAACTCAAGCTGGAATAGCCGGTACCGAAGTCATCCAACACAATGGCACAGCCCATTTCGCGCAAAGCTTCGAGTTGTGACATCACAACATCAGCATCACCCATCATGGTGCTTTCGGTAATTTCGACTTCCAGGCGGTAGGCCGGAAAACTTGAGAGTTCGAGGGCGTTATGAATATCCGTCATCAAGGTGCCGTCGAGAAATTGTTCGGGCGACACGTTGACGGCGACTGTTAAATGTTGCGGCCAATGCACGGCCGTGCGGCAAGCTTCGGCCAAGGCCCAACCGCCAACTTTGCTGATGAGGCCCACTTGCTCGGCAACGGGGATGAATTCACCCGGCGAAATAGAGCCATGAACAGGGTGGTTCAAGCGTAACAGCGCCTCAAAGCCCGATAGCTCACCAGACTGGCTGTTGAAAAAAGGTTGGTAGTGCAGTGACAAATATTGATTTTCGAGAGCATCTTGGATAGCGGCAATAATGTCTGACCGGCGTTTGGCGGCTTGGGCGAGGGCGGGGTTATAAAAAGCATAGCTGGGTCCACCGCGACCTGATGCCGATTTGTATGCGAGGCCCGCATTTTGCAGCAGGGTAGCCGCATCATTTTCACCTGTAATAGACAGCGATACGCCTGCGCCGATTTCTACCGAAAGCTTGCGGTCGACCCAATCAATGGGTTCAGCCAAACGCGTGAGGTAGGACTTGGCCTGTGTCATTGCCGCGAGCGGATCCAAAATCTCAGGTATAAAAATTGCAAAACTGCGATAATCCAAACGGCAACACAATGTGTTGGATTCAGCCGCAGCATGCAACCGGGCGGAAACGGCTGACAACAAATAGTCGCCAACATGGCGGCCCAATGCACCGGTTAATCGTGGCAGTCCGGCCAAGCCAAATTCAATCATTGCCGAAAGCGGTGCATTTTGTCCTGTCGCCTGAAAGTGGGCGTCAACACGCGATATAAAAGCTTGTCTGTTCAGCAGGCCAGTCAGTTGGTCCACTGTTATCAATCTGGCGATGTCCTCTTCCAGCCGTGCCGCATGGCGGCGCAGGTGTTCGAGTTCGGCCTGTGGGTCGATGGACATTCCGGTGGACCTGCAAATCACTAAAGTCCGACACTAACCGGATGATGGTGAATCAATCATAAACGTGGAGAACGTTCAGTTGAAATTCACTGTCGTACCTTCGTATGAGCGTGATCTGCGAGTTCGGTTGTGTTGCGTCTCGTTACAATTTCAAGCTTCAATCCTTAAGCCACAAGTTTTTCGGCTGGCGTGAAGGTATAGCCCAGATCTTCGGCTACCGCTTTGTAGGTCACCTTGCCGCCTGCAACATTCAGACCGTTGCGCAAATGCGGGTCATCGGCCAGCGCTTTTTTCCAACCCTTGTTCATAATTGCCAAACTAAATGGCAGTGTCGCATTGTTGAGGGCATAGGTTGACGTGCGGGCAACACCGCCCGGCATATTGGCCACGCAATAGTGAATAACACCATCGACAACATAAGTCGGCTCCGCATGCGTGGTGGCCTTAGAGGTTTCAGCACAACCGCCTTGGTCAATCGCCACGTCAACAAGCACAGAACCTGGCTTCCAGTCTTTTAGCATCTCTTTCGTGATCAACTTCGGCGCAGCAGCACCGGGAATCAAAACCCCGCCAATCACCAAATCAGCTTGCGCACATTCTTCCTCCACAGCACCTTGCGTGGAATAGATCGTTTTCAATTGCGTACCAAAGCGCGCAACCAATTCTTCCATTCGGTCCGTGGATTTTTCAATAATGGTCACATCGGCACCAAGTCCCAAAGCCATCGCCGCCGCATTGGTGCCAACCACGCCGCCACCTAAAATGACAACTTTGGCCGGAGCAACACCCGGCACACCGCCCAACAATACACCGCGTCCACCTTGCGCCTTTTCCAAGCAATGCGCACCAGATTGCACGGACATACGCCCCGCCACCTGAGACATAGGCGCCAACAATGGCAAACCACCACGTGCCGAAGTTACGGTTTCATAAGCAATACAAATTGCTCCCGAAGCCACCAAGTCTTTGGTTTGCTCCGGGTCCGGTGCCAAATGCAAATAGGTGTAAAGGATTTGGCCTTCGCGCAACATCTTGCGCTCTCCAGCCTGCGGCTCTTTCACTTTTATAATCATGTCCGCCCCGGCGAAAATCTCATCAGCCGAAGCGATAATCGTAGCGCCCGCTTTTTTATAATCATCATCTAACGATCCAATGCCAGCACCCGCGTTGGCTTGTACCATCACCTTGTGACCATGCCGCACAGCCTCATTCACCGACACTGGCGTCATACCGACACGATATTCATGGTTTTTAATTTCCTTGGGTACGCCGATAAGCATTGAAGTGTCCTCGTTTTGTGACTATCTCCAGCATAAGCGACACAGCTGAAATAAAATCCGAAGCCAATGGCATTGGTAAGGGGTGGATTGAAAAAAAATCCGCTTTGTGGCAGGAATTTCGAATGAAATTCGAAGAAATCGATAGAACCGACAAAATCATCCTCAGTCACTTGCAGCGCCAAGGCAACATGGCGCTGGCTGAGTTGGCTGAAAAAGCAGGCCTCTCCGCATCGTCCTGCCACCGTCGTGTGAAACTTTTGGAACAACACGGCATCATTACAGGTTACAGCGCAGCGCTTGATCGTAAATCACTCGGTCTCACCAATGAGTTCTTTGTCGAAGTGTCATTGGCCGCGCAAACCGAAGAGGCCTTCGAGAAGTTCGAAAAGCAAGTGCAACGCGTGCCTGAAATTTTGGAATGCCACCTGATGAGCGGGCAGTTTGATTATTTGTTGCGGGTTGTCGCCAAAGACGCGGAAGACTACGAACGCATTCATCGCACCAAGCTTGCAAGGCTACCTGGCATTCAGCGCATCCAGTCGTCGTTGGCTTTGCGAACTGTGAAAGACTGGGGTGGTTATCCGGTTTTGTAGCGTGCATCGCGCCAAGTCATCAACAAGCCTGCCGCAATCACAATGGCCATGCCGGCCCAGGTCACTTCATCAGGAAAGTCACCAAACAACACGGCACCATAAAGCACGGCCCAGATCATTGCCGTATATTCAAAAGGTGCGACAAAACTTGAGGACGCATTTTTATACGCCGATGTAAACATGACCGAAGCGACGGCTGCAAAGATACCCATGATAGCAAGCATCAAAAAATCAGTCATACTTGGCCATATGGCGGGGCGCGACAGGAATTCCAAACTTTGATGACCCGTCAATTCGATGCCGCCGACGTGGAATACCAGCAACATGACGAAAGCCACTGCGAGGTAAGCCCAGTTCTGCACATTGGCTAAAACCAGCGGCGGCACTTTCTGCGAATAATGCCGGCCCATCATTTGGCCAACGGCATAACCGAATGCGGAATAGAGCGCCAGAAAACTGGCAGGTTCAAAATCTCTCGCCCCCGGTTGCACCATGATAATGACACCAATGAAGGCCGCGATGATGGCCAGCCAACGATAGAGTGGCACACGTTCACCCAGAAAGGGGCCTGCCATCATCGCTACAAAAAATGGCATGGTGAAATAAATCGAAACGGCATTGGCAATGGGCATCGCGGCAATGGCGAGAATGAATGCGATATAAGCGGAACACAAAACCAAGCCGCGCAAGATCAACGGCAATAGAAAGGGAGTTCGTAAAGCTGAAAGTCCATTTGTCAAAGCGAGCCACAGCATGAGGATAGGAAAGCCCACCAAACCTCGCACCAACACGGCCTCGTAAGCTGGAAAGCTGCCTGCCATATGTTTGACGATTGCGTCTTGCGCAGAGGCTATGCCGACGGCAGCCATGGCAAAGCTCGCTGCCTTCAAACGATACTCCTGCCTAATACTCATTTCAGGTCACGAATGGTGTCAGCCAATAATTTTATACGCGGTTCGATTTTACTTTCATCAATGGACGAAAAAGCCAAGCGGAAATGGTTTTTGGGTTTGCTTTCCCCGGCAAAGGCAATGCGCATGGGTTCGATAAAAATGCCGCGCTCAAGCGCTGCTTGCGCCAGGGCTTCACTGTCAAGTTTGGCCGGCCCCTTCACCCAATACGCCGTGCCGCCAAATGAAGGGCTGCGGGAGGCATTGGGCAAATGATCATTCAAGGCTTTCACCATAATTTCCCAACGCGTGCGATAAGCCTTGTGGAGACGGCGAATTAAAGTGTCGTGGTGACCGAGTGACAGGAACAAAGCTGCGGCGCGCTGGTTGTTATTGGGCGGATGCCGCACCATCAAACGCCGCATGGCGCGAGCTTCTGCAATCAAGGTTTTGGGACCAACCATGAAACCCAAGCGCAGGCCCGGAAACAAGGTTTTGGACAGTGATCCCACATAAATCACCCGACCATCATCGTCCAATGACTTCAGCGCCGGACAAGGCTCGTTGACGTAATTGGTTTCAAACTCATAGTCATCTTCAATGATGAGGAAGTCTTTTTCACGGGCTTTTTTGAGCAGCGCCATGCGACGCTCCAGAGGCATGGTCACAGTTGTCGGATATTGGTGACTTGGCGTTGCGAATACAACATCAGCGGAATCCAGGGCTGGTGAGAGTGTGAGACCATGTTCATCCACAGGCACAGCCGAAACTTTGCCCGCATGCAATTCAAAAGCATTGCGCATATCGGGGTAGCCCGGATCTTCCATGACCACGTGAGTGGTTTTGTCCACCAACAGCGTGGTCAGAATATAAAGTGCATTTTGCGCGCCAAGCGTGATGAGAATTTCTTCATCAGATGCCATGATACCGCGGCGTGGTAAAATTCTGCGGCGAATTTGTTCAACGAGTAACGGGTCGTCAACGGACCAAGAATCATTGGTCCAAGTGCCCAACCATTTTTTGCCAAGCGCTTGCCGCGTACATTCGCGCCATTCCGCCAGCGGGAAGAGATTGTGATCAACCTGGCCATAGATAAAAGGATAAGGATACTTCTGCCAATCTTGGGGCTTTGACGGGAATTCGTTGGCAGCGGGGCGGAATTTTAATCGCTTCTGCCAATTGGTTTCGGATTCCAAGTTGGGCTTGGCTGTTAATTTGCGCGGCGCAGGCGTGGCTTCGACAATAGCCCTGTCCGAAACGAAATAACCCGATCGTTCCCGTGCGACAAGATATCCATCATCCAACAAACCTTGATACGCCAAGACAACCGTGTTGCGCGACACACCCAAAGACTTCGCCATCTTGCGGGTTGAGGGGATGGGTTCGGCCTGATCAAGATTGCGGTCCAGAATCGCCGAAACAAGCGCCTCACGGATTTGCGTTTGCAAGCTGGCATATTCGCCACGCCGTAAATGAATCAACCAGTCACGCACAGTTTTGGCCCTACGATTTTTCAAGAGGTGATAAAAACTGGTCCTATCATAGGTCCAAAGAGCTGGCTAGTATGACGTCGAAGCGACGCTATAATCGGAAACGTATGTCCCAACCCGTCATAAACCTTTCCCCCAAAACCTGGGACGAGATCAAGACTACCACATGCTACATGTGTGCGTGCCGCTGCGGCATCAAAGTCTATTTGAAAGACGGCACCGTCAAATACATTGAAGGCAACCGCGACCATCCCGTGAACAAAGGTGTTATTTGCGGCAAGGGCGCAGCTGGTATCATGCAGCACACGTCGCCCGCCCGCTTGTCAAAACCGTTGTTGCGTGTGGGTGATCGCGGTGCTGGCGAGTTCAAAGAAATCGAATGGGAAGAGGCGCTCGGAATCGCGACGTCTTGGTTGAAAGACGTCCGCTCAACTGACCCGAAAAAGCTTGCCTTCTTCACAGGGCGTGATCAATCCCAAGGCTTGACCGGCTGGTGGGCTTCGCAATTCGGCACACCAAACTATGCGGCCCATGGTGGTTTTTGCTCAGTCAATATGGCGGCAGCGGGCTTATATACATACGGCGGTTCTTTCTGGGAATTCGGTGAACCCGATTGGAAACACACCAAGTACTTTTTGCTTTTTGGCGTGGCGGAAGACCATGCCTCGAACCCTATCAAAGCAGGACTTGGCAAATTAAAGGGCAGGGGTGCGAAATTCGTTTCAATCAATCCCGTCAAATCCGGCTATTCGGCAATCGCTGATGAATGGGTTGGCATTCGTCCGGGTACGGATGGATTGTTTGTCGGCGCACTCATTCACGTGCTGCTGGAAAATCAGAAAATCGATGGCGAATATTTGACCCGCTACACCAACGCGCCGTGGTTGATAGTGGAAAATCCGGGCGGTGCTGATGATGGTTTGGTAGTGCGCAACATTGCAGGTACACCACTGGTCTGGGATCCGCAAACCAAGTCAACCAAAGTCGCGATGACCTATGGCGTCAATCCACCGCTGATGGGCCGGTTCTCGTTGCCTGACGGCCGCAAAGTTGCGACGTCATTCACACTCATCGCCGAACGTTTTCTGCAAGACGAATATGCGCCCGAAGCCGTGGCATCGCGCTGTGGTGTGAAAGCCGAAACCATCCGTCGTATTGCGGCCGAATTGGCTCACGCAGCATTCGAACAGGAAATCGAACTCGATATTCCGTGGACGGATTATCTTGGCCGCCAACATGCGAAAACCAAAGGCCGCCCCGTGGCCATGCACGCCATGCGTGGGATTTCAGCCCATTCCAACGGTTTCCACACCTGCCGTACCATTCACCTGTTGCAAATAATGTTGGGAACCATCGACGTGCCAGGCGGCACGCGTTATAAGCCACCTTTCCCCAAAGCCATTCCGCCCCATGTGAAGCCTGCTGGAAAGCCGGGGCAGGTGCAACCCAACAAACCGTTGCCCGGCCCACCTCTTGGCTTCGTCAATGCGCCGGAAGATTTACTGATCGACGAACAAGGTACGCCTCAACGCATTGACAAAGCCTATTCATGGGACGCGCCACTTTCTGCTCACGGCATGATGCACATGGTCATCAACAATGCCGGGAAGGGCGACCCTTACCACATTGACGTATTGTTTATGTATATGGCCAATATGGGCTGGAACAGCGCCATGAATGTGCCGGACACGATTGCGGCACTCACGGCGAAAAAACCTGACGGTACTTATGTCATCCCCAAAATCATCTACTCCGACGCCTATGCCTCGGAGACAGTTTACTACGCAGACTTGATCCTGCCTGACACCACGTATCTTGAGCGTTGGGACTGCATTTCGATGTTGGATCGTCCAATCTCGGAAGCCGACGGACCCGCAGACTCCATCCGACAACCCGTCGTCGAACATGACCGTGATGTGCGCCCCTTTCAAACCGTATTGCTCGACCTCGGCCACCGCATCGGCCTTGGAGGCATGACCAATGCAGAAGGTGGCCCGCGTTATCCCGGCGGCTATGAAGACTATATCGTCAACCACGAACGCGCCCCCGGCCTTGGCCCATTGGCAGGCTTTCGCGGCAAAGATGGCACCATGGCGGGACGTGGGCCGGTCAATCCAAACCAACTCAAAGCCTATATCGACAACGGTTGCCACTGGTATCAGGAGCTGCCGGACCGCATGAAATACTACCGCCACGTCAACATGGACTATCTGGATTGGGCGACGTTCTTTGGCTTCATGGGCAAACCTGAACCCATCATCCACCAGCTTTATTCTGAGACCTTGCAGAAGTTCCGCCTCGCAGCTCAAGGCCATGGCAAAGTGCAGCCACCGGAACACCACCGTAAACGCATCGCCACCTATTTCGATCCCATTCCGTTTTGGTATGAGCCCTTTGAAGAGGCGATGGTCAGCAACAACGAATTTCCCATGCATGCCATCACCCAGCGCCCCATGGCGATGTATCATTCCTGGGGATCGCAAAACACCTGGCTTCGCCAAATCCTTGGTCGCAACTGGCTCTACATGCACAGGAAACGCGCTGGCGATTTAGGCATCGCCGACGGTGATTGGGTGAACGTGACGTCTCATCACGGTCAGATCAAAGCCCAAGCGAAACTTATGGATGGCCAAAATGAAGACACGGTGTGGACATGGAATGCGATTGGCAAACGCAAAGGTGCTTGGGCCTTGGATAAGGATGCGCCAGAAGGCAAAAAAGGATTTTTGCTCAACCACTTGATCAGTGATCTTTTGCCGGAACGCGAGGGTGGGTATCGTTATTCCAATAGTGATCCGGTGACAGGACAAG
>JAYUQS010000176.1:0-8669 GCA_043756645.1 Hyphomicrobiales bacterium
GAGCGGAGCAAAACCGTGGGGCGTCCTTCCCGTAGTGAAAGGAGGCATACCACAAGACCCACCCGGAAGCCGAAGAACGTCATCCCCAACCCGCAGGCCCGCCACACCCCCCATCCAGGCTCACCGTCATGAGCAGGACCCCAAGTGGGGAATGAGGGAGTGATAGAACATAAGAGGAACAATTTGTCAAGGATTATTTTCGGGGCACGAGCAAATGGCCCCTCATCCGCCCTGTCGGGCACCTTCTCCCACCGAAGTGGCGGGAGAAGGCAAACCAATCAGCCTTCTCCCGTTTCTTCCAACGGGAGAAGGTGCCCGACAGGGCGGATGAGGGAGTTACAATATCTCGTCCCCAACTTGAGGCACTTCCCCACCCTGCCGCGCCATGATCTCATCAAACCGGCTCAAACTGCCCTTGGCCGCACGACCCGAAAAATACTCAGCGGTCTGCAACGCAGACAATTTTTCAGCCGCTGCACTAACAACGAACTGATTGAATGATACGCCATCTTCTTTCGCCGCCTTCTCAATTCCCGCTTTCAAGGATTTGGGAAGCCGTAGTGCGTAGTTGCTTTGCTGTTTCATTTTAGTCTCCTCAACGCCTCACTTGGGCGCTCCACTTGAATTCCAAACATGGCCGTGGCGCGTTGAAAATCAAACACGTTGAAAGTCACAATCGCTTCAGCGCCGCCATTCGCGGCGGTTTCAAGCACCAGATCATCATCAGGGTCCGTCAAGACAGGCCGCCAACGATAGTGATTGGTGACGGGTTTCGCGAAAATGCAAAACGCATCCAATAAATCATCAACATCCGCGATAGAAAGTCCGGCGACCGACAAATGCTGTGGCCGTTTCAAAACCGCCTCATACTCCAAAATCATTCCGATGCTGATCAGCACGCCAAGTTTGTTGTGCCGGGCAGCACGTAATAACGCGGCGGAAGCGCCGGTTGGACTACGCAGCGCTGCCACCATAACTGATGTGTCCAGAACAACTATCATATTGCTGGCGATATCATCGTTTTGGAGTTTTTGCAAGTCCTACATGAATGCGCCCCTCTCAGTCATGTAGGACTATCTATTTGGTTTCGAATCTCGACTTGATGTAATGTGTCATTTTTGACGCATTCACGAATTAGACCGGGAGAAATGAAGAAGATTTCATAATGGCAAAAACTGCAAAAGGTCGCATCAGCAAGGAAAGCCTTGATGATTTTCTTGAAAGCCAAGACATGCTGGCCGAAGCCGAAGACGTGGCCATCAAGCGCGTTTTGGCATGGCAAATTGCCGAAGGCATGAAAGCCGAAGGCATCACAAAAACCGTCATGGCCTCCCGCATGAAAACCGACAGGCGGCAATTAGACCGCTTGCTTGATCCGGAAAATAAGTCAGTGACGCTGAGCACGCTGAGGCGGGCCGCAACGGCGCTGGGACGGAAGTTGCATGTGGAGATTGGGTGACGACTGCGATCTTAGGCACTAGACTTGGCAGGTTTTGGCGTGTTTACTCAAACTTCAAATTTCATGGGCATTAAGACGTAAATGACGGAATTTTTAAGTGAGACATTTGAAAATGCCCCATTGGTTGAGGTTGCACTTTCTGTGCAGCTTCAGCCATTGCAAATGTTTACGAGCGCTCACGCCGGGGAGTTTTGGCAGTCCATAAAACAGGATTTTCCCTTGAGCCAAGAACAACCTCCGTTGGGACCGATTGGGGAGTTTTTTGGTACATCAAAGAATCTCCAAGTCGGGATGCCGTTTCCGCTGCACGTGGGTATGCCTGGCATAAGAAATTGGTTTATTTCGAGTGATGGGGCTTATCTTTTACAAATTCAACGAGACCGCTTTGCGTTGAACTGGCGCAAAACTATATCTGAATCCGCCTATCCAAGGTACCCTGTAATTCGAGCACGGTTTGTTGAGCTTTACGAGAAGTTTTCAAAATTTATTGAAAGCGCTGCGATTGGGAAGTGTGAAATCAATATTCATGAAGTTACTTATATCAACCAATGGCTTTTTAATAACCTTCAAGATATCGATGATGATATAGGGTCTTGGCTCCGAATTGCACCAAATCAAGTTGCAAGTTTAGAGATGGAATCCACAAACATTAACGTCCAATATTTGGTTCGCAATTCAACTTCCGAACCACAAGGCCGACTATATGTAAATGCGGCCCCAATTGTAGGACCCGATGGTCGAAACGGAATTAATCTTGAACTGACCTGCCGTGTTATACCATTCAAAATGGGTTCATCGTTCGAATATAGCCCTTTAGACTTGGCACGCGAAAAAATTGTCACTACATTCAAAGAAATTACGAGCGATTCAGCTCAAAAGGCATGGAGAGGCAAATGACGGTAACTGTTGGAGGCAATATCGCGTATTTGCAAGACCGTATGCGACCGGCAACATCTTCTGCAACAAAGCAATTTGTTCAACCCTTTAGGCGGCTTAACAATGTGACAGCTCAAAGCTTGGTTGTTGTTAAACCTGATTGGGAAGAATTGGTTTGGTCAAGGTTGCAGACCATAAAAGGTATGTCTTTAGGTTGGGATGGAACCGACGCAAAGCCTCTAGATGATTTTACCTCTCAGTTCGGTATGAAGCTTTTGCAGCAACTAATGCCGCCAAGTGCACCCGCACCACAGCTCACCCTGTTGCGCTATGGTGGGCTGCAATTTGAGTGGTTTTCAACTAAATGTGAGTTCGAGATAGAAGTTGTTGGTCCTTACCGAGCTAGGGCGCGGCTGAATGACATCGAGAACGATGTAGAGGCTGAATTAGAGTTCCAATACGATGTTACAGAGCTTTCGGCTATGATCGGAAAAATGTTGCAACTCAATCACGCGGATGCTGATGCAGTCGCCGCCGCGTGATGAATTAGGTATTCTCCCGCACGACCACGCAGAAATCAGACCAGAGGATAGTCTGGTCAGATATCTTAAGGCGGGTGTAAATGCCCATAGAAATCCAGACGGTTCTTGGCGTGTTTCAAGCGGTGCTTTTTCTCGTTCGAATCCGCAAAATGATCCCCGCAGTTATGCATCCGTAGATCTAGAACGCTTGATGTTAGTCGCAAACTTGACGTTACCCTACAGAAGGCCTTCACCAATGCACGGCGTTGCAGCAATCGGCGTAGCATCTGTCCGAGATTTAAATCTCAAGGTCGGATGGGTACCGGAACCGGACAATATCGCACACTGTGGTATTTGGGGAGAACTTAACATCAAATCGATAAGGAACAAGTTGGCCAAGTCAGCAACGGTGTTAGTAGCGCCAGAAGACTGAGTTAAATAAACAATTCGGCATGAAAAATTGTAAGATTGAAACTCATTCAAACCTTCAACCCCACCTTCTGCCGCCCCTCCCCATCAAAATTCCCCTCATCCAACCACGCTTCAAACCCGGCCCTTACCTTCGGCCAATCCTTGTCGATCATCGCGAACCACGCTGTATCGCGGTTCCGGCCTTTGATGATGTAGTGCTGCCGGAACAGGCCTTCAAACTCGAAACCAAACCGCGCCGCCGCCTTCCGTGACGGCGCGTTCAGGGCGTCGCATTTCCATTCCAGTCTCCTCACGCCCAAGTCATCAAAGCAGTGGCGCATCATCAGGTAGATGGCTTCGGTTGACTCGCGAGTGCGTTGTAACGCTGGCGTCATCCAGATGTGGCCGATTTCGATAACGCCGTTGGCGGCGTCCAGGCGCATGAAGGCGCCCATGCCCAAACTTTCACCTGTGTCACGTTTCACGAAAGCATAGAACCATGGGTCGCGGGCGGCTTCGCGGGTTTTCAGCCAGTCCAGAAATGCGGCTTCGTCGGCGAAGGGACCATAGGGCATCCAGGTCCAGATATCGTCCTGGCCCACACAGTTGCGCCACAACGAGAGTCCGTGATGCGCCACACTCACGGGATCAAGGCGCATCCAGCGGCCGTGCAGCGGGCGGAGGTCGGGGGCGGCTCCGCTGGGGAGTGGATCAACGATGGGGCCGACTGTTTTCATGTTGCTTCCTGATTATGTTTGGCACTTTATGCCCGAAGCGCTAATCGCAAGCCATGACCACTTTAAATGAGGCGGGCCAAACCGCTATCGCCGCCCTTCCCCGCAACCGGCGCATTTTAGGATTGGACCTTGGCACCAAAACCATTGGCTTGGCCACCGCTGATGTTGAAGGCCAAATCGCCACGCCGCGCGAAACCATTGCCCGCGCTAAGTTCACGGTCGATGCGAAACTGTTGTTGGAATTTGCGGACCGCGAAAATATCGGGCTCTTGGTATTGGGGCTTCCTTTGAACATGGACGGCACCGAGGGGCCACGGGCGCAGGCCTCCCGCGCCTTTGTGCGGAACCTCTCGAAGCTTACGGACATCCCCGTGGTCTATTGGGATGAGCGCCTGTCCACCGTGGCGGTGAACCGCGTTATGTTGCAGGCCGATCTCTCCCGCGCCAAACGCGCCGAGAATGTGGATAAGCTGGCGGCGGCTTATATCCTGCAATCGTTTCTTGACGCCTGCGCCTAAGCCTCATAAGCAACCGTTTTAATGACATCGCTGCCCACACGCCCGCCCCTGTTCAAGGCCCAGCATTTGCTGGCCATTACGGACCTGTCCCACCTCGACATCACCGCCATTCTGGATTTGGCCCAAACCTATGCCGAAAGTGGCAGAGGAACCCCCGCCATGAAGCAGATTTTGGCGGGGCGCACGCAGGTGAATTTGTTCTTCGAAAATTCAACCCGCACCCAGTCCAGTTTTGAAATCGCGGGCAAGCGTTTGGGCGCTGATGTGATGAACATGGCGATTGCCAATTCATCGGTGGCCAAAGGTGAAACCCTGATCGACACCGCGATGACCATCAATGCCATGCACCCGGATTTTCTGGTGGTCCGGCATCAGTCTTCTGGCGCTGTCGAATTGCTGTCGCAACAAGTGTCCTGTGCCGTGTTGAATGCTGGCGATGGCCAGCATGAACACCCCACGCAGGCGCTGCTGGATGCGCTGACAATCCGCCGCCACTTTGGCCGCTTGGAAGGTTTGACGGTGGCGATTTGTGGTGACGTGCTGCATTCGCGTGTGGCCCGCTCCAACATTCATTTGCTGTCGCGCATGGGGGCTACTGTGCGGGTGGTCGCACCTTCAACGCTGCTACCTTCTGGCATCGCCAATTTCGGAGTCGATGTGTATCGCAATATGGCGGAAGGCATTCGTGGGTGCGATGTGGTGATGATGTTGCGCCTGCAACAGGAACGTATGGCCGGAACTTTCGTGCCCAGCTTGCGGGAATATTATCAGTTCTATGGCCTCACCGAATCCAAGCTTGAAGAAGCCCAACCCCATGCGCTGGTCATGCATCCTGGTCCGATGAATCGCGGAGTGGAAATTGACTCGAGTGTGGCTGATGGTGCCCAATCCGTCATCCGCGAACAGGTGGAAATGGGCGTCGCCGTGCGCATGGCCGTGCTCGATGCGTTGGATCGTAACCGGAGAGCTGCATGATGGCGGGCAAACGCAAGGCCTATGTCAACGCCCACATCCTATCCCCCCGCGAAGGCTTGGATGGCAAGGGCGGCATTCTGTTTGAAGACGGCTGGATTTTATCCGTCGGTGCTGGCGTGACACGTGACAGCGTTGGCGGCAATACCGAAGTGGTGGATTGCAAGGGCAAGCACATCATTCCCGGCCTTGTCGATATGCGTGTGTTTACCGGTGAACCCGGCTCGGAATATCGCGAGTCGCTTGCCTCCGCATCTGAAGCCGCAGCGGCAGGGGGTGTCACCACCATGATCGTCATGCCCGACACCAAACCGGTAATCGATGATGCGGCGATTGTCGACTACGTGCTCCGCCGCGCCCGCGATACAGCACTGGTGCGGGTGTTGCCGATGGCGGCTTTGACCAAGGGCATGGCGGGTGAAGCCTTGTCGGAAATCGGATTGCTGAAAGCGGCGGGCGCTGTTGCAGTGACAGATCCCACGCGCTCAGTGTCCAATGCCAATCTGCTGCGCCGTGCCATGACCTATGCCAAAGACTTCAACATGCTGGTGGTGGCCCATGTGGAAGAACCTTCACTTTCGGGTGGCGTGATGAACGGCGGCGAAATGGCATCGCGGCTTGGCCTCGCAGGCATCCCCGCTTTGTCAGAAGTCATGCAGCTCGAGCGCGATTTGCGCCTCGTTGAGATGACGGGTGCGCGGTATCACGCCGCCCAAATCTCCTGCGCCGAATCCATCGAAGTCATCCGCCGTGCCAAGGCCCGTGGCCTGCCCGTCACCTGCGGCGTGTCGATCAATCACCTCGTTCTCAACGAAAATGACATCGGCTCTTACCGCACCTTCTTCAAACTCTCGCCGCCATTGCGGGGTGAAGATGAACGCCGGGCCTTAATCGCTGGCGTGGCCGATGGCACCATTGATGTGATCGTCTCCGCCCACGACCCGCAAAGCGACGACACCAAGCGCCTGCCCTTTGCCGAAGCAGCTTTTGGTGCGGTTGGGTTGGACACCATGCTGTCCTGCGCCATTACACTTTCACACAATGAAAACATTAGCTTGTCACGTCTTGTGGAAGCAATGTCTCAAGCCCCTGCCCGCATCTTGGATTTGGAATGTGGCCGCCTCGCTGCGGGTGCACCGGCTGACATTGTGATGGTCGACACCAACCTCAGTTGGAAAGTCGAAGACGCCACGCTCAAATCCCGCTCGAAAAATTCGCCGTTTGAGCACCGCACACTTGAAGGACGCGCCGTCGAAACCATTGTTGCGGGGCAACGGGTTTTTGCCTACGCTATTTAAACAATACAGTCGTCATTCCGGCGTAAGCCGGAATCTCTCGGCTAAAAGATTCCGGCTTACGCCGGAATGACGGGGAAGAGATGGAATACACTTGGATAATCTATGCTGCTATCGGCTATCTCTGCGGCAGCATTCCCTTTGGTTTGCTACTCTCCCGCTGGGCGGGGCTGGGCGATATTCGCTCGATAGGCTCCGGCAACATCGGTGCCACCAATGTACTGCGCACCGGCAATAAAAAAATCGCGGCACTCACATTGTTATGTGATAGCCTGAAGGGCTACTTCCCTGTGCTCCTCGCTAGCTTATACGGAGATGGAACCGCAGTCATCGCTGCCGGACTTGGCGCACTTGCGGGCCATCTGTTTCCGGTTTGGCTGAACTTCAAAGGTGGCAAAGGCGTTGCCACGGGGTTGGGCGTCACCTTTGGATGGTCTTGGATGTTAGGTCTCGTGTTCTGTGTGGTGTGGTTGGCAGGCTTCTTCGCCACCAGGATTTCATCGGTTGGCGCACTGGCCGCTGTTGCCGCCGTTGAGATTGCAGCAATATTTCTGGGTCTGCCGATTTGGCCGTCCGCTATTGTGGCCACAGCCGTGTGGTTCATGCACCGCGCCAATATCGCGAGACTGCTGAAAGGCGAAGAGCCACAGTCATCATTCTCTAAAAAGCCATGACCGAATCCGAGCGCCTTGCTTGGCTGCAACTTTCGCGCACCGATGGCATCGGGCCGCAGACCTTTCATAAACTCATTGCACGCTACAAGTCAGCCTCACGCGCCTTGGAAGCTTTGCCCGATCTCGTAACCAAGGGTGGCGCGAAACGCGGGCTTAAAATTTACCCCGAAGAATTGGCGCAGAAAGAAATAGCTGCCACCGCAAAAGCAGGCGCTCAATTGTTGTATGCTTGCGAAAGCGCCTACCCCGCAATGCTCAGCAACATCGAGTCAGCGCCACCTATTCTTTGCGTGTCCGGCAATCTCGAAATGTTTCAAAAAACCAGCGTCGGCATAGTCGGTGCAAGAACCGCATCTGCTTCTGGCCGCAAGATGGCACGCATCTTGGCCCATAATTTATCTGAGGCCGGCTTCCTCATCACCTCAGGCTTGGCCCGCGGCATTGATACAGCGGCACACGAAGCAGCATCTCCGGCGCGAACAGCCGCAGTGATCGCAGGCGGCATTGATCATCTCTATCCGCCGGAAAATGCCGACCTGCAAAAAGCCATCGCCAACGAAGGTCTGCTCATCACCGAAATGCCGATTGGAACAGCACCGCGTGCGGAACATTTTCCAAGGCGGAACCGCATCATCTCCGGCATGAGCCATGTGGTCATCATCGTCGAAGCCGCCTTGCGTTCCGGGTCCTTGATCACGGCGCGTTTCGCCAATGAGCAGAACCGAGAAGTCTTTGCCGTGCCGGGCTCGCCCTTGGACCCGCGTTGCGAGGGCACCAACAAACTGATCAAAGAGGGAGCGAATATCCTGACCTCCGTCAACGACGTGCTGGACTTCCTGAACCGCGAAGTCACGCCGCTACAAGCAATGCTATTCGAGCGAGAAGCCGAACCCCTGCTGCCACCCGATGAGGACGCTGATGATTTTACGAGGCGGGAAGTGATGGGGTTATTGTCAGTCAACGCGGTGGATATTGATGATTTGATCCGCGAGGCAAGCTGTTCGCCGGAAGCCGTAATGGCGGTGTTGTTGGAGTTGGAAGTGGCGGGGAGGATTACGCGGAGTGCTGGGGGAATGGTGGCTTTGAATAAAAGTTAGCGTGAGTTCGTGAGGGAGTGTCAGGAATCTTGTGCGCGGGGCCGGTTTCATTTTAGGCTTGGAACCTGTCAGCAAAGATGACAGCGAACTGTGCCCGCGCTTCGAACCA
>JAYUQS010000177.1:0-3156 GCA_043756645.1 Hyphomicrobiales bacterium
AAGAACCCTGTGAAATTCTGGGCCAAGCAAGCCAAGCGCATCGACTGGTTCAAGGCGCCAACCAAAATCAAGAACACTTCTTTTGACTACGATAACGTGTCAATCAAATGGTACGAAGATGGTGTCACCAACGTGACGGTCAACTGCATCGACCGCCATTTGAAAAAGCGCGCCAACCAAACCGCCATCATCTGGGAAGGTGACAACCCCTACGACGACAAGAAAATCACCTATCGCGAACTTTACGAGCAAGTCTGCCGCCTCGCCAATGTGATGAAGAAGCACGGCGTCAAAAAGGGCGACCGCGTTACGCTTTACATGCCAATGATTCCCGAAGCTGCTTACGCCATGTTGGCTTGCACACGCATTGGTGCTGTTCACTCGATAGTCTTCGGTGGCTTTTCGCCGGAATCCCTCGCGGGCCGCATTGAAGATTGTCAGTCGCACTTCATCATCACGGCTGACGAAGGTTTGCGCGGTGGCAAGAAAATTCCATTGAAAGCCAACACGGACGCTGCGTTGGTCAAGACCGGTTCTTCCGCCAAGGTCCTCGTCGTGCGCCGCACCGGCGGACACGTCACGTGGGAAAAAGGCCGCGACCTTTGGTACCACGAAGAAATGGCTTCGGTGAAACCCGACTGCAAACCGGAGAAAATGAAAGCCGAAGACCCGCTGTTCATTCTCTACACCTCAGGCTCAACAGGCAAACCCAAAGGCGTATTGCACACCACCGCAGGCTATTTGGTTTACGCCGCGATGACGCACCAATACGTGTTCGATTACCACGATGGTGATGTGTATTGGTGCACGGCAGATGTGGGCTGGGTCACAGGCCACAGCTACATCGTCTACGGCCCGCTGGCCAATGGTGCCACGACTTTGATGTTTGAAGGTGTACCGAACTACCCTAATGCCTCGCGTTTCTGGGAGGTCATCGACAAGCACCAGGTCAATATTTTCTACACCGCTCCAACCGCCATCCGCGCTTTGATGCAAGGCGGCGATGCACCCGTCACCCGCACGTCGCGCAAATCATTACGCTTGCTCGGTTCCGTCGGTGAACCCATCAACCCGGAAGCTTGGGAGTGGTACCACCGTGTTGTTGGTGATCATCGTTGTCCTATTGTTGATACCTGGTGGCAAACCGAAACCGGCGGCATTCTGATTTCGCCTTTGCCCGGTGCAACAAAACTCAAGCCCGGCTCCGCCACGCGCCCCTTTTTCGGCTGCCAACCCGCATTGGTCGACGATAAGGGCAATTTCCTCGAAGGTGCCGCCTCAGGTAATCTCGTGATTTTGGATTCCTGGCCCGGCCAGATGCGCACGGTTTATGGTGACCACGACCGTTTCGTGCAGACCTATTTCTCTGCTTACAAAGGCATGTATTTCACCGGCGACGGTTGCCGCCGCGATGCTGATGGCTATTACTGGATCACCGGTCGCGTCGACGATGTGATCAACGTCTCCGGCCATCGCCTCGGCACAGCCGAAGTGGAGTCTGCTCTCGTGTCCCATCCGCAGGTTTCAGAATCTGCCGTGGTAGGTTACCCGCACGACATCAAGGGCCAGGGCATCTATTGCTATGTGACTTTGATGACGGGCGAAACCCCGAGCGATGATTTGCGCAAGGAACTTGTGGCACACGTCCGCAAAGAAATCGGACCACTGGCGTCACCCGACAAAATCCAGTTCTCGCCGGGACTGCCAAAAACGCGCTCAGGCAAAATCATGCGGCGTATTTTACGGAAAATCGCTGAGGACGATTTCAGCGCACTCGGCGATACCTCAACTCTGGCCGATCCGGCAGTGGTCGATGACTTGATTGCCAACAGGCAGAATAAGAAAAGTTAAAGTTTTAATCGAATAGGCCCATTGAATCGAAGGTCAAATTTAAGTTACTGTGTTATTATAATGCGCTGAGGTTGGATCATGGCAGCATCAACACGCACAATGGACGGCAAACAACGGCTTGAGCCGCTGATTGCAAAACTTAAAGGTCGTGGCCTGCAATTGCGCCACTTCACACAAAACGCTGTGTTGGTAGGCCTTGGGGTCTTGGCCTCAGCGTTTGGCCTCTTATTGACGTCCACTGGCACCCTCATGATGGTATCGCCTGAAAATGCACGAAATGTTTCAATCTGTCGGGGTGATCCGGTATCAAACCTTATCGTTGGCAGCATAACGCTATGCATTGGTCTCACCTTGCTGTTTGTCTATCGTCAACTGCCAAAGTCGCTTTTGGTGGTCGACAAGGGCGTGGTGCTTCAATATCGATCCGGCAGCGAACGTTGCATTGCTTGGCACGAGATTGACAGTTGCTACGACTGGACAATTGCACTGCGCATTTTGCGGCTCAATTCAGGTGAACTTATTGTCATCCCTTCTGGCACCTGGCCGGCTTGGCATGATTTTTCCTTGCTGCTGACATTCAACAAGTGGACAGGCAAACTTATCAATCCAAGCGCTCCTCTGATGTCTGAAGCCCTTAAGCTTTTTAAATTGCAAATCATCGGTCCCGGCGTGGAAGTGCCCGCACCTTTCGGCCTGCATCATCGCAAACTGCAAAGGTCAATTCACATCAGCACTTGGGCCTTTGGATCGGCTTTGGTGTTTTCATTTATAGGCTGGATCAACGTCATGGGTGTGTTGTTTGGCCTTGCACCTTTGCTTTTCGGTTTGTTGATCTTGGCTGTCATGCAAGAGTCGTCCAAGCCTTCTGATCATCTGGTGTTGCGCCGTAAATCACTCAGCGTTCAGACAGAGCACGTCGAAGACTTTGAAATTGAATATGCCCAAACAAAATGGTGGGGCATTTCTCCAATGGAAATCAGCATTAGCTTTCTTGACAAACGCCCCGCTCAATCAATTGCAATCGATGCCATTAATGCGGTGGTGCTGATTGAAGTCGCGCGTATGGCAGAACAGTTTCAACCGATCAGACCGGTTGAAGTTTTGCCCAAAGTCAAAATCGCTTAACTTCTTGGCCCGCATAAAATTACCAAGTTATACCAACCGCCAAAAAAGAGTTGCCCCTCTCTTCCCCCTCCCCACAATGGGAAGGGCTATCGCATATGGCCAAAGGGACCTCATCCGCCCCGTTGGGGCACCTTCTCCATCTGCGATGGAGAAGGGACAAAACCCAACATATCGTCCCTT
>JAYUQS010000178.1:0-8355 GCA_043756645.1 Hyphomicrobiales bacterium
CATTATGATGTCAGCGCCGCCCACAAATTCGCCCTTGATGTAGAGCTGCGGAATCGTCGGCCAGTTGGTGTATTCCTTGATGCCATTGCGAAGGGCTTCATTTTCCAACACGTTGACGTCTTTGAAGTTGACGCCAAGGTGCTGCAAAATTTGCACCGAGCGGCCAGAAAAGCCGCACATGGGTTGGTCAACAGTGCCCTTCATGAAGAGGACAACATCGTTGGATTTTACGGTGGTGTCGATTTGGTCGTGGGTGGTGGTCATTTTTTTACTTTCGCGTTAACTCACCCCGCCCTTAATGGCGGGGAGAAAAGAATCTTCACTCCGGCACACTCGTCGTCAAGGCCAGCGCATGCAACACGCCGCCCATGTTGCCCTTCAGTGCCGCATACACCATCTGGTGTTGCTGCACGCGGGATTTGCCTTTGAATGCTGCGGAGACAACAGTCGCCGCATAGTGATTGCCATCACCCGCCAAGTCTTTGATTTCGACGGTGGCATCGGGCAGGCCGTCTTTGATAAAGTGTTCAATTTCAAGTGCAGACATGGCCATGGGGCAGGGGATCCTTTGAATTCCTGCCTTAAATAGGCCTTATGGACTTGGAATTCCAGTGGCGATAAATACGCCTCATAACAATTTAACGGATACCCACAATATGAGTCTCTCGCGCCGTGATTTTTTGCTGTCGTCCCTTGCTCTAGGTTTTGCTACCCAAGCCCATGCCGAAGAGCCGTTTCCGGTGGATATGAAAGCGCCGACCAAGCTCGACTATAAATTCAAGCGGCGCGAAACTGAATATGATGCATCGGTGCCGCCGGGTACGATTATTGTCGATAATGCCAAGCGCCTGTTGTTCCATGTGCATTCAGCGGGGCAGGCGACGCGCTATGGTGTGGCGGTGGGCAAGGGGGCGAAGGCCTGGAAGGGCGAAGTGACCATCGCCAAGATGACGGAATGGCCGCGCTGGTATCCGGCACCCTATCATTTGTCGATCAAGCCGGAGCTTCAAAAATGGCTGCCCGACGGCATGCCGGGCGGTGCTGAAAACCCCATGGGGGCGCGTGCCATGTATCTGTTCAAAGGCAAAGTCGATACCATCAACCGCATCCACGGGGCGGCGAAGTTTGATGACATCGGCAAGAAGAACACGGCAGGCTGCATCGGTATGTTGGATGGCGATATCATTCACTTGTTTGCGAATGTGCAGGTGGGGACGAAAGTGGTGATGGTGTGAAATGAAATGGCGGCCAAAATGTAGTCTTGGCCGCCGCAGTGTTGTTAGGCCTTTGGCAGCAAAACAGTGTCGATCACGTGAATGACACCATTGCTGCAAGCGATGTCGGCGCTCGTGACCTTTGCGCCATTGACTGTGACACCACTTGTTCCATCAACATGAAGCGCTTCGCCGTTCACTGAAGCTGGTGACAGCTTCTTGCCGGATACGTCAGCGGCCATGACTTTACCGGCCATGACATGCAAGGTGAGAATAGCGGCAAGCTTGGCTTTGTTTTCTGGTTTGACAAGACTTTCTACTGTGCCAGCTGGAAGCTTTGCAAAAGCATCATCGCTCGGAGCAAAAACCGTAAAGGGTCCTGCGCTCTTCAATGTTGCAACAAGGTCTGCGGCTGTTACGGCTGCAACGAGTGTCTTGAATGTGCCAGCGGCAACTGCAGTGTCTACGATATCTTGCATAGGATATTCCTTTTGGATTTGGGTTTGTATCAACAACCCAGAAAAAGCGCATCGCGCGCAGACAAGCTGAGCGTGATTTGATCCTACTGTGATTGTAATATGGAGGAGCTGAGCCGGAAAACGGCCCATCTCTCATGGTGTATCAAGAGTGCAGTCAACATTAGCTGACTACAGAGATGCTACGTAATCTCACCTCGCAAGGTTCACTTATGCGCGACGAGATACGTATAGCTATGACACAGTTGTAGAAGTGCCGATCCAATCGGCATGACGTCAAAATGTCTCACGTCCAAGAATGCTTGAACAGCGTTTAAGAAAATTCGGTCAACTTTTTTGAAAGCCCAAAATCATGCTGATGCAAATCAAAAAAATCGTCCTATTTGGTTGGAACTTCCTGTTTGACCATGAATCCAGTCCGCTCCGAAATATCCCGGATGTTTCAATGCGGCATTATGTTTTGCAAATCCTCGGGTTCATGTGGGCGGTGAGTTTCTCGCTGGCCATCGGCAGCTACACGTTCCTGGCCTATAGTCTGATCGGTCACACGATTTTAATCGCAGCGGTGGCGATCACTGTGGCCACTTGGACGGCTGCGAAAGTGAAGCCTGCGCTTTTCATCCGCGGTTCTGGCCGTCGTCCAGACGGTGAGCACGAATAAATCAAAGGATACGCAATTGCAGTCAGAGGCCACTCAATCGACAATTTATTTCGATGGTTCTTGTCCGCTGTGTCGCGCGGAAATTGGATATTATCGTCGTCGTGATACTGACGGTTCATTTTGTTTCGTTGACGTTTCAAATCCTGATGCAGTGCTTCATCAAGATCTTACCCAACAAAAAGCAATGGCTCGTTTTCATGTCAACACCAGCGATGGCCAACTTCTTTCGGGGGCAGCAGCTTTCGTGGCGGTATGGGCGAAGCTGCCGAAATGGCAATGGTTGGCGCGCATCGCTGCAAGGCCGCGTGTGACGGCTCTGCTTGAATATGCGTATCTCGGATTTCTGCCGGTGAGGCCGTTTGTGTCGAGGTTGTTTGGTAAGAGGGCGTAGTCCCTCACCTGCCGCTTTGCGGCGTCCTCTCCCGTAAACGGGCGAGGTGAAGTTTCTTCACTTCTCCCGCTTGGCGGGAGAAGGTGGCGAGCGGAGCGAGACGGATGAGGGCCGTCAGCTTGCCATAAATTCCGGGAACCAGCCCTCATGGGCGGCGCTCAATTCCGCCAGTGTTACAACTGTCCCGCCGAAGTTGACTTCCTTTAGGCCCGACACGTTACCAACCCGCACAATATCAACGCCTTTGACATGGGCTTGCGTGATGATCTTGGCCACTTCTTTTGGCGGGCAGGTGAGCACATAGCGGGCTTGATCTTCGCCAAATAACTCGCGGTGATCGCTTACCACCAGTTCCGCGCCCAGCTCTCCAGCCAGCGCCATTTCGATCACGGCAGATGCCAGACCGCCGTCGGAAATGTCATGTACTGCAGTGACTTGGCCGTTGTTTATCAAGTTCCGCACGAAGTCGCCGTTCTGCTTTTCCAGCGCCAAGTCGACTGGTGGTGGTGCGCCTTTTTCTTCGCCGATGATTTCGCGTTGATAGATTGATTGGCCCAAGTGCGAACCCTTGGCCCCGACCAGCAAAATCGCATCGCCTTGCGTTTTGAATTTCACCGTGGCCATTTTGGTCCAATCCGCCATCAAGCCGACACCGCCGATTGTTGGGGTGGGCAAAATGGCTTGGCCGTTGGTTTCGTTGTAGAGTGATACGTTGCCCGAAACGATGGGGAATTCCAACGCCGTGCAGGCTTCACCGATGCCTTTCAACGCAAACACGAATTGGCCCATAATTTCAGGCCGTTCAGGATTGCCGAAATTCAAGTTGTCAGTGATGGCGATGGGGGATGCACCAACAGCAGTGAGGTTGCGCCAGCATTCCGCCACCGCCTGTTTGCCGCCTTCGTAAGGGTCGGCTTCCACATAACGCGGTGTGACGTCTGATGACACTGCGATTGCCTTCTTGTCGTTGATGCGCACCACGCCAGCGTCACCACCCGGTATTTGCGCGGAGTTGGATTGGATCAGCGAGTCATATTGTTCCCACACCCAGCGGCGCGAACACATGTCAGGCGAGCCTGTGATTTTGAGAATGGCGGCTTTCAAATCCGCTGGTGCCGCGATGTCATTCAACAGCGGCTGCTTCTTCGGCTCCACCCAAGGGCGGTCATATTCCGGGGCTTCGTCGCCCATTTGCTTGATTGGTAGATCGGCTTTCACTTCGCCTTGGTGCTTGATGACAAAGCGGAGAGTGTCAGTCGTCTTGCCGATGATGGCGAAGTCCAAGCCCCATTTTTTAAAGATGGCGTGGGACGCTACTTCCATTTCCGGCCGCAGGATCATCAACATGCGTTCCTGCGATTCCGACAACATCATCTCGTAAGCCGTCATTCCGTCTTCGCGGCAGGGCACCTGGTCGAGGTTGAGTTCAATACCCAGATCGCCCTTGGCCCCCATTTCAACCGATGAAGAGGTGAGGCCTGCAGCACCCATGTCTTGAATGGCGATGACGGCACCCGTAGCCATTAATTCCAGACAGGCTTCCAGCAGGCACTTCTCAGTGAAGGGGTCACCCACTTGCACGGTGGGACGCTTTTCGTCGGCCTTATCGTCAAATTCCGCTGACGCCATGGTGGCACCATGAATGCCGTCGCGCCCGGTTTTGGCACCGAGATAGACGACGGGCAAGCCCACACCTTTGGCTTTGGAATAGAAAATCTTGTCCGCATCGGCCAAGCCCACGGCCATGGCGTTGACGAGGATGTTGCCGTTGTAGCGGGCGTGAAAATTCACTTCGCCGCCCAAAGTTGGAACACCAAAGGAGTTGCCGTAGCCGCCCACACCAGCGACCACGCCTGAAACGAGGTGGCGGGTTTTTGGATGTGAGGGGTCACCAAAGCGCAGGGCATTGAGCGCCGCAATGGGCCTAGCCCCCATCGTAAACACGTCGCGCAAAATGCCACCGACGCCGGTGGCTGAACCTTGATAGGGTTCGATGAAGGACGGGTGATTGTGCGATTCCATTTTGAAAATGATGGCTTGGCCGTCATCGATGTCGATCACGCCTGCATTCTCGCCGGGGCCTTGAATAACCCGCTTGCCCTTCGTCGGCAGCTTTTTCAGCCACTTCTTTGACGATTTGTAGGAACAATGCTCGTTCCACATGGCCGAACAAATGCCAAGTTCCGTGAAAGTGGGCGTGCGGCCTAACAGCCCCACGAAGCGCTCATACTCATCCGGTTTCAGCCCGTGCTGGGCAACGATTTCGGGGGTGATTTTGGGTTCGGCGGCTGCATGTTTCATGGCAGCCCTTTAGCGAGGGAATCGCTGCGCCACAATTGCGAAAATCACGGGTGTGGAGCGTTTGCCGCCACACCCGTGTGCGCGGTGTCACCGATAGTAGCTTGGGGTATTTTCGATGCTTGAAAAACGCTGACGCTTTAACTGTTCTGCTTCCAGCATGCGTTCCATCCGATTGTGGATATTTTGCATGGCGCGTTCGAATTCGATGTCAATTGTGGTTTCAATTTCGCGGGTCGTGAAAAAAGACTTGAACATGATTTAATTCTCCCAAATAACAGGTGCTGCCTGTGAGAGATATAGGACACAATTTGTGAACGTTAATCTAGTGTTAACGCGAGTCTTAGGCAATAAAGGTTTTACGAAATCGCTGGCATTTGAGTTGGATTTGAAAGAATTTGCAGTTGTAACGATTGAGGCAGGGGCTGGGTGGCCTGCAGTGCCAGCATCTGGTCGACGCGCCGGTCAAGTGCGGAAACCGCAATGAAAGAAGGCATATCATCGATGCGCTGGGTTGAGACCTTGCGGTTCATCATGCGCCTCAAAAACTTATTCATGGTCAACTCCAATTGATTGCAGTCAGAACGCTTCAATCCAATTTTCTTTTGCCTAAAACTTGAAATGAATCGAGCGTAAACCAATAACAACCTTGCCAGCTGCTTTACGGAATCGTTCGAATTTTATGGAGTTTATGCCGCCAGCAAGCTTTCAAACAGTGGCTTGCAATCAGTTTTGCCGTGAAGTGCTTCCACCATGTTTTCGGGATGTGGCATCATGCCGATGACGTTGCCCGCCTCATTCATAATGCCAGCAATGTCGTTCATGGCACCATTGGGGTTTGAACCCTCAGCATAGCGGAACACCACGCGGCCTTCGCCTTCAAGCCGCTTTAAGGTCTCAGCATCACATATATAATTGCCTTCACCATGGGCGATGGGGCAGTTGACGACTTGGCCCTTGGTCATTTTGTTGGTGAAAAAGGTCTGGTTGTTTTCGACCTTCAGTTTCACTTCCTTGCAGACAAAGCGAAGACCTGCATTGCGCACCAAAGCACCCGGCAGAAGCCCTGCTTCGGTAATGATCTGAAAGCCATTGCAGACGCCGATAACCTTCAAGCCTTTCAAGGCCTTGTCTTTGATATCTGACATGATGGGTGAACGCGCGGCAATCGCCCCACAGCGCAAATAGTCACCATAAGAAAACCCACCCGGCACGACAACCAGATCCACATCCGGCAGTGACGTATCCGTATGCCAAACAATATGCGGTTTCACACCCGTGGCCGCATGGAGCGCGCGAGCCATATCAGTTTCGCGGTTGATGCCGGGGAAAAGGATGACTGCGGATTTCATGAAGGTGCCTTTGATGAAATATTAAAAGTGTTTCGTCAAATTGCGATATCGCAATTGATGATGCAGCGAGTCAAGGTTTAGCATGCTGCAAACCACAGGGAAAGTCGCGTTGATGCAGAAGTACAGATGGCCGACTTACACCGAAGTATTGCCTTTCTACCTGCCGGGCTTTGCAATCTACAGTACTATAATTTTTGTGTTCCTCGGCTTGGCTACGGCTGGGTTGGGCTATCAGTACTCAGTCTCTCAGGTGGTTCCTATGACTGTCACCAGCGAATTGTTAATGTGTCGTTATGACAACACAGAACCAGCCAGACAGAACAAGAATAGCGTGCGTCACGATGCACCATGTGACGACAAGGAACAAGCAGAACGACTGAAGCAAGAGGGCTTCATTTATGTTCGGCCAACTGTGCTGAAACTCAAACTGAGCACCGTCTCACCGCACGTTTTCAGTACTCAACTTGCGTTATCCCGTAACCTCCACCAACGCTATCACGTTGGCCAGACCGTAGCTATTCGCCTATCCAAATTACGTGAAAACGAAAGAGCTGAACTGGCCGACGATCCGCCGAACTATGCACAGCTCCTACCATTTTTAAAAATTTCCTGTGCTGTAACTGCCATGGCATGGTTTGCACTTTTGGTTCTAAACGCGAATAGAAGACGCAAACAGCGCAAAGCAGCCTAACGCTTATCCCAACTCAATCACGTAATTCTCAATCACGGTGTTGGCGATCAGCTTTTCGCACATGGCTTTCACCTGCGCTTCGGCTTTTGTCTTATCGGTCTCGGCCAGTTCGATTTCGAAATATTTGCCTTGGCGCACATGTTCAACGCCGTCAAAACCGAGATGCGACAGCGCACCTTCAATGGCTTTGCCCTGCGGGTCAAGGACGCCGGTTTTCAGGGTGACTTTTACGTGGGCTTTCATGTTTCTCTCCCGCATTCGTGCGAATTTCCCTCATCCGGCCTTTGGCCACCTTCTCCCGCCAGAAGTGCGGGAGAAGGCAGATACAATAGCCTTCTCCCGTCCTTTGAACGGGAGAAGGTGCCCGAAGGGCGGATGAGGGGCTAATTAATCCGTCTTCACCAGTTTCGGCTTAGACCGTTCGGGCGTTTCATTTGGCTGTATAATGCCTAAGCGCCGCGCCACTTCATGATAGGCTTCAACCAATCCGCCCATATCGCGGCGGAAGCGGTCTTTGTCGAGTTTGTCTTTGGTGGCGATGTCCCAGAGGCGGCAATTGTCCGGGCTGATTTCGTCGGCCAGCACAATGCGCATCATGTCGTTTTCATAGAAGCGGCCGAATTCCAGTTTGAAATCCACCAGCTTGATGCCGATGCCGAGGAACAAGCCCGACAAGAAATCATTGATACGGATCGACATGTGCACAATGTCGTCCATCTCCTGCGGTGACGCCCAACCAAAGGCCGTCACGTGTTCTTCCGTCACCATCGGGTCATTCAGCTTGTCGTTTTTGTAGAACAACTCGATGATGGCACGGGGCAGGGCGGAACCTTCTTCAAGGCCCAAACGCTTTGACAGCGAACCCGCCGCCACATTGCGCACGACAACTTCAAGCGGAATGATTTCAACTTCGCGCACCAACTGCTCGCGCATATTGAGCGAGCGAATGAAATGCGTGGGCAAGCCCAGCTCATTGATTTTCTGGAACAAATATTCGGAAATGCGCTGGTTCAGCACACCCTTGCCTTCGATCACGGCTTTCTTCTCGCCGTTGCCAGCGGTGGCGTCGTCTTTGAAATGCACCACAACGGTGCCCGGCTCTGGACCCTCATACAGGATCTTGGCCTTGCCCTCGTAAATGCGGGTGCGTTGTTTACTCATTTGAAGAATCCTCAATGGACGCTGAACCTCTAACCCCAATACCACGCCGGGGCACTCTGTCTGGAAAATTGTGTATGCTGTTGAAAACTAAGGCGCTCACTAGCGGATATT
>JAYUQS010000179.1:0-24066 GCA_043756645.1 Hyphomicrobiales bacterium
GGGAGTGTAAGGAATCTTGTGCGCGGGGCCATAATGATCACAAGGAGAGAATCATATGGCTATCGAGAAAGAACTACTGGACCAGCTTTTGGCTGGGCGCGATCCTAAGGAGCTGTTTGCCAAGAACGGTTTGCTGGATGATCTGAAGAAGGCTTTGTCAGAGCGCATTTTGAATGCCGAGCTGGATGACCATTTGGATGGCGAGCGGATAGATGGCAGCATCAATCGCCGCAATGGCACATCAAAGAAGACGGTGCTGACGGGAACCTCGAAGATTGAACTGTCGGTGCCGCGTGATCGGGAGGGCCGCTTTGATCCGCAGCTGATTGCCAAATACCAAAGACGGTTCCCGGATTTTGATGAGAAGATCATCTCGATGTATGCGCGGGGATTATCGGTGCGCGAGGTGCGCGGGCATCTGGAAGAGATCTACGGCATTGATGTCTCGCCCGATCTGATCTCGGCCATCACCGATACGGTTTTGGATGAGGTATCAGAATGGCAGAACCGGCCGCTCGACCCGATGTTTCCGATTGTCTTCTTCGATGCGATACGGGTCAAAATCCGTGACGAGGGCTTTGTCCGCAACAAGGCTGTCTATATCGCACTTGGTATTCTACCTGATGGAACAAAGGAGATTCTGGGCATCTGGATCGAACAGACGGAAGGTGCAAAGTTCTGGCTCAAGGTCATGAACGAACTCAAAACCAGAGGCCTTGCCGACATCCTCGTCGCCGTTGTTGACGGCCTCAAGGGCTTTCCAGATGCGATCACAGCGGTGTTTCCACAGACTGTGGTTCAGACCTGTATTGTACATCTCATCCGCAACTCACTTGATTTTGTATCCTGGAAAGACAGAAAGCAGATGGTGCCGGCCTTGAAAGCCATTTACCGCGCCACCGATGCCGAAGCCGGCCGCAAGGCGCTTGACGATTTCGAGGCAGGCCCCTGGGGCACACGCTATCCGGCCATCGTGCAAAGCTGGCGCAGGAACTGGAGCCATGTCGTGCCGTTCTTCGCCTTCCCCGAAAGTGTCAGGCGCATCATGTACACGACAAATGCCATCGAGGCATTGAACTCAAAAATCCGCCGCGCCGTTCGAACACGAGGTCATTTTCCAAATGATGACGCGGCCATGAAATTACTGTATCTGGTTCTCAATCACGCAAGCGATGGCTGGAAAACCCCGCCGCGCGAGTGGTTCGAAGCGCGGGCACAGTTCGCTGTCATCTTTGCTGACAGGTTCCAAGCCTAAAATGAAACCGGCCCCGCGCACAAGATTCCTGACACTCCCCTTGTAGCGCAGGCACAATGTCTGGATCTCACCCAGAAGCTCCGTGTCGGCCTCGCGCGGGGCCTGGTCTTCGAGGCCGCGATAATAACTGGCCCGCGCAATGTCGGCGAGGCGGCAGAGACGCTCCACATCCGCCCCAGCATGGTTTGCTGTCGTCATGGTTTTGATGACCGTGATAACGCGGGCGCGGTTTTGCCTTGCGTGTCCTGATTGCTCAAGGCGCGCAAGGCTTCGCGAAAAAAATCGATATCAACCTGCTGACGACCGAGCAGCCGTTCAAGTTCAGCGATGCGAGCCTTGGCTGAAACAAGTTCGGACGGGGCTGTTTGTACCACTGCGGGCGCATCGGGCATTTTGGGCGCAACCTTTGTGCCCAACGCACGACCCCGTTTGCGGTTCAAGCCCGCAACCCCATCGACTTTCCACGCATTGAACCAATTGTACAAAAGCTTGCGCGGAACACCCAGCTCGCGCGACAAGGGCATCACCTTATCGCCACGCGAAATCCGCAACACTGCAGCTTCCTTGAAAACAGTCGAAAATGATTTGTACGGCAACTTGTCGGACATGAAAAACTCCTCTGCCGATCATGTCCCCTATTTACCGCCGTGTCTCACTTTAGGGGTGCAGTCCAAGTCGCATTTATGAACCCATGTCGCATTTATGAACTCAAGTCGCATTTATGAACCCATGTCGCATTTATGAACCCATGTCGCGCGTCCTTTAGAACTATTTCTTGGCAGCTTCCGACGGCGGAAGTGGAAGAGGAGTATCACTTTTGGTGCGCAAAAAAGCGATGAGGTTGGCACGTGTTGCCGCGTCCTTGAATCCGCTGAAACGCATCTTTGTACCTGGCACATAATCCACAGGCGAAGTGATGAAAGCGTTGAATTCAGTCAGCGTCCATTTGCCTTGTAGCCTTGCAAATGCCCGCGAGTAACTGACACCTTCAACACCTGCTTTTTTCTGCCCAAGAACCCCCCAGAGATTGATCCTACTGCGGCTCAAACCACCTTTCTCGTTGCTGTGACAATCATTACAGGTGGCATTAAATATCCTTTCACCTTCTCTTGGCGATGCAGATACAAGAAGGTTCATATTAGGTTCTACAAGTGGGCCGCGGGCACCGTATGCCCTGAGCAAATCGACAATGTCATAGTGGTCACTATAAGCGGCCGAATGTAGTGCGGGGTAACCGGCGTGGCCGGGGAACTCTTTTTTCACTGCCGTATCGGAGCTGCGTGCGTTCACGTCGGCACCATTTGACACAAGGAGACTAACCACGTCCGCGTGACCTCCTTCGGCAGCGGCGTGCAGCGGAGTTGTTCCATCCGTCCAACGGGCGCCGACATCCGCATGGTTGGCAATCAACACGGCGGCTACACCAACATTGCCTTTTCGGGCTGCGATGTATAACGGCGTGCCGAATATTTTGTTTTCAGCATTCACATTGGCACCATGGCCAATCAGAAGTTCGGCAATGTCCGTACTTCCCGACAGGCTGGCCTGATGAAGCGGAGTGCCAAGAGACCTTTGGTTTTGATTGACGTCCGCTCCATTGGCAATCAGCTGCTTCACCTTTGCAATGTCGCTGGCCTTGACTGCGTCGTGAAGCGGGTCGGCTACCACGTGAGAGATCGTGACGATCTGTATACAGATAAAAAACAGGATTTTGGTGACAGTGTATTTTATCATAGCCTGTACTTTCCTCTATTGCATTTATAAACTCAACTTCAGAATTTAAGTTGCCGCCTTACTCCCGTATTTCCTGCCTCCATCGTAATCCAAATGCTGCAACACATCAACTACCGCACCAGAAGGCATGTGCCGACGATTTGCAGTCTGTAGCTTAAACGTGTGAGTTAAGTGAGGTGGCACCGTAATTAAGGTGGCACTGTAATTACGAGGTGGCACCGTAATTACCAAGCGTCCACCGGCTGATAACACTTGATCCGCTTGAACGCCTCGCAAGCGTCACCCTCGCACATTGCACCTGAATCCAGAATGCGGACTGATGCAGCTTTTTCCCGCGCGAACAGGATGCTTTCCGCAAAACCTTCTTTTTTGCAGAACGCGTCAGCGGCTTTTTTCCCGCAACTGGTGCCATCGGCCAAACATGTGCCGATGCGGTCTTTGCTTTCCGGCGGGAAGGAATAGCTGCGGGTGGCGGCTTGGGTTTCGCTTGTGCCGAGCAGTAACAGAATGAAGGCGAGCTTTTTCATTTCTATTGTCCATGAGAAGAACAGTGCGGCGGTCCCATCCCTTGAGGGGGGCGTTTTGGGATCGGACCACCGGCACTGCTTTCCATCCCCCTCTGAAGAAAGGGCGGAAACTGTTCATTCTTAAACGGCGATGCAACGTGTTCTCACACAAGGCAAAACCGTGACTTGGCTTTTGAAAGGCCAGCTCGAATTCTTATGGATAATTGTGACGTTTGCTTTCACCGTCATCGACTGGGGCGAAGAGGCTCCGGCAAAGGCACCTGCCGACAAAAACATCACGGCAAGCGCTGCAGAGAGTGTCAGGGTTTTCAGGGACTTTGTCATTTTGCTCTCCCGTCTTGGGGGTCATGCGTTGAACTTGAGAAGAGAATAGGAGGTGGGATTGGAATGACTTCTGAATGCGGTGTTCATATTGGGTTTAGATTGGAGGGCCCCCTCCGGCCTTCGGCCACCTCCCCCAGCAAAGCTGAGGGAGGGCGTTGCTCTGCACGCTCCACCAAAGAAAAAACCCCGGCCTGAGGGGCCGGGGTTCAGTTTAAGGCAGCTGGGAGATCGCTTTGCAGGGGATCGGGTGCTGCCGGGGAGAATGGGTAGGTAACCGGGGCCGGGCCAAATCGTCTGGCGAGGGGGCGGGTTGCAGAACAACTTGCACACCCGGCCCCGGTTTTTCAACGTCTCATGGCCGTCCCGGCAATGAGGCGTATCTTGGAATTAGGAATTCTGTGGCGTGTCCGAACAGTCTTCCACAGCGCATTGCTCGATCACCAGTTCACCTGAAATCGGCCAGAATTGGTTTTTCTCGACCACTGTCACATTGGCGTTGTTGGCAGGGGCGGTGGGAGCAATCGCAGCGACCGCGGTTGCGGCTGAACCGATTACGGCGAGAATGAAAAGCGTGTAGCGGACCATCTGTTTGTTTCCCTCTGTGTAAGTGTTCGTTTGAACTTGAAGCCACATTAGATAATCAATGCGTAACCCAGCCTGAATGTTCCGTTCATCTTCGGTTTAGATTCAGTATTTTTTTGGGGGGCTGATTGTGGCAACAAAGTCTGCTTTGATGCAAAGAAACAGAGAAAAACCATGTCAAAACCACTCAACTGGAATTCCGCCACGCAACTGGCCAAAGGTTTCGCCAAGAAAAAATTTACGCCCGTTGATGTGGCGAAGGCCTGCTTGGCGCAGGTGTTTCAGCATGATGGCGCCATCAATGCCATGTGCCATCTCGATGAAAAAACCACCATTGCCATGGCCGAAGCCTCTGCCAAGCGCTGGAAAAAGCGTGAGCCTTTGAGCCCGCTTGACGGCGTACCGGTGGTCATCAAAGATCTGTTGCTCACCAAAGGCTGGCCCACATTGCGCGGTTCGAAAACCATATCGCGGGATGGCATTTGGGATGTTGATGCGCCTTCGGTTGCGCGGTTGCGGGAATCAGGGGCGGTGTTTTTGGGGCTCAGCACCACGCCCGAATTTGGCTGGAAGGGCGTGACTGACTCGCCCTTGACCGGCATCACGCGAAATCCATGGAACCCCGCTTTAACGCCGGGGGGCTCCTCCGGGGGATCATCAGCCGCAATTGCTGCTGGCTATGCGCCCTTGGCCTTGGGAACCGATGGCGGCGGCTCTATTCGTATCCCTGCAAGTTTCACAGGCACCTTTGGCTTGAAACCATCTTTTGGCCGCGTGCCGGCCTGGCCGCTCTCACCTTTTGGCACCGTTGCCCACATCGGCCCGATGACCCGCACCGTGCGTGATTCCGCCATGATGATGAACGCAATCAGCCAGCCCGATAACCGCGACTGGTTCTCGCTACCTTATGATGACGTGGATTATGCCTACAAGTTGAAGCGCAAGTTGAAAGGCTTGCGCGTGGCTTATTCTGCCACACTTGGTTATGTCGATGTGAACCCGGAAATTGCGGCACTCATAAAGCAAGCGGTAACAGTCTTGCAAAAACTGGGTGCCGAAGTAACGGAAGTTGACCCAGGGTTTGCTGATCCTGCACCCATGTTCAGAACTTTGTGGTGGTCCGGTGCGCGCTCAATTTTAGGGCAGTTATTACCAGACCAAAAAGCCATGCTTGATCCACCTCTGGCCGATGTTGTGGAGCAGGCGGCCTCCATCACCACCGATGACATCATGGCAGCCAACAAAGCGCGTGGCGCACTTGGCACCCATATGCGCTTGTTCATGCAAGACTATGATGTGCTGGTGACACCCACCTTGCCAGTGGTGGCGTTTGAAGCGGGTAAGCTGCAACCGGATGATCCTGACAATCACGGCAAATGGGTGAACTGGACGCCCTTCACGTATCCCTTCAACCTCACACAACAGCCAGCGGCTTCGGTGCCTTGTGGCTTCACGCAAAATGGCCTGCCCGCTGGTCTGCACGTGGTAGGCCGCATGTTTGATGATCGTAAAGTGTTAGAGGTTTGCAGGGCTTATGAAGCAGAAACACAGTTTTACAAAGCGCAACCGAAGGGGTTTTGAGCAACTCTTGATCAGAGGTGTCTCATTGTCCCTCATCCCCCTTCGGGACCTTCTCCCGTTAAAAGTAACGGGAGAAGGCTGATCACAACTGCCTTCTCCCGCTCTTTGTGCGGGAGAAGGTGCCCGAAGGGTGGATGAGGGCACTTTGCTACGCACACCATCCATGCCTTGCCGTTTTTGCAACTGGACTTGTGCAGTGGTCTTGCTAAACCACGCCCAACGGCGGACGGGCTCAGTTCCGCGCCAATCGCAAAAGCCAAGGAGCGGCATATGAAACAATTTTCAATCTCGGCAGCAACGCTTGCAGCCACCACAACGGCAGCCGTGGCGCACACCGGTGACCATGCTTTGACTGTTCTCAATAGCTTGGTGCATGTGCTGACAGAGCCCGACCACTTGGCCATGATTACTGTTGGCATCGTTGTTGTCGGCGTCTTGTTTTACAAGAGATCGCGCCGCGCGGTGTGAACTCACACTACGATATCATCATCCTCGGTGCTGGGGCCGCAGGATTAATGTGCGCCAAAACCGCTGGGCAAAGAGGCTCCCGCGTTTTGCTGTTGGATCATAACACGCAAGTCGGAGCCAAAATTCTGATCTCAGGTGGCGGGCGGTGTAACTTTACCAATACCGGCACAACACCCGCCAATTTTCTCTCCGCCAATCCACATTTCTGCCGCTCTTCCTTGTCGCGTTATACGCCGAAGGATTTTTTGACACTGGTCGAGAAACACAAAATCGCGTGGCACGAAAAAACCTTAGGCCAATTGTTTTGTGATGGTTCGGCGCGACAAATCGTTGCCATGTTGTTGGCGGAATGCGAGGGCGTCGATATCAAGCTCGGCGTAAAAATCACCGATGTGCGCAAAGCCGATCACTTTGTTGTCGATACCACAGCGGGCAGTTTCACAGCCTCAAAACTTGTGCTGGCAACTGGCAGCCTGTCGATCCCGAAAATGGGGGCGACGGGATTTTCACACGATGTCGCAAAAAAATTCGGCCTCAAAATTGTGACACCAAAACCGGGTCTCGTTCCTTTGCATGTGCCGGCGGAACAACTTCCGTTTTATAGCGGACTTTCTGGCGTGTCCGTCAAAGCTGTGGCGCGAACCGGCAAAGTGAGCTTTGCTGAAAACATCCTCTTCACACATCGCGGTTTGTCAGGCCCGGCAATTCTTCAGGTTTCTTCTTACATGGAAAGCGGCGACGCATTGAGCATGGATTTAGTGCCAGACCTTGATGTTGCCGCTCATCTTAAGCAACGCAAACACGAACGCCCGAAAGCCGAATTCAAAACCATTTTAAATGAATTGGTGCCGCAACGGTTTGCAGCCGCTTTGGTGCCTGAGAAAACCATGGCCCAGGTTTCGCTTCAGGACATGCAAAACGTTCATGAGCGGTTGCGCAAATGGACCGTAACTCCGGCGGGAACTGAGGGCTATCCCAAAGCTGAAGTCACGGTTGGGGGAATAGACACTGACGACCTGTCATCCAAAACCATGGAAGCAAAATCCGTACACGGATTATATGCGATCGGCGAAGCTGTTGATGTCACCGGCTGGTTGGGAGGTTATAATTTTCAATGGGCCTGGGCCAGTGGTTTTGTTGCAGGACTCTAGCCCGTGATTGTTCTTGATTGAGCCATAACCAACCAAACGTCATGGCCCGCCTTAGGCCATTCATGTTCACACATCTTTTGGAGTCGTTTTTGGCTCGTCATAAAACTCCACTTTGTCCACATTTTCCGTCATCCCGGCGAAGGCCGGGACAGGGCTTTTCGTGATACTTTAGGCGTGGTGAGCCTCGTCCCGGCCTTCGCCGGGATGACGAAATAAATAAACCAAAACAACAATTAAAGTAGCTTTTGGTGGGCCTGTTTTTCGAAGTTCCTACCGCCCCCAAAAAAAGATTTGTGAATCTGATTGGCTTTAGGCGCACCAAATATTTTCAGTGCGATAGTTGGCCCGCGTGAAGTGGGCCATGCCGGACAGTGTGTGATTGATTCATTCAATGACAATCAGGACTCTAGCCCGTGATTGAAATCAGTTTGCGTTGTGTTTCAGTGCGTACTGCCGATGAGGCTATGGCTTCTCCGCGAGGCCCCGACAATACACGGGTCGCCGGGAAGTAGCAAATGACGTCAGTTCCTTTTCCAAGTTCGGACTCGATATCAAGTGACCCGTTGTGTGCTTCCATTAAGCCTTTGACGATCGGTAATCCGAGCCCGGCACCTTCAATGGCGAGCTTTGTTGCATGTGCACCGCGAGAGAACGCTTGCAGCAAATGTTGTTGTTCATTCTTCGGAATTCCAGGGCCATTGTCTGATATTGTCAAAGCCATACGGCCATCGGGCATGACCCGGGCACTCATCACAACTCTGCCGTCAACGGGCGTAAATTTAACAGCGTTATTCAACAGGTTGATGGCAATTTGATTGAGCGAACGATAGTCGCACATCAACTTCGGTAAATGTTCCGGGGTGTTGATCGTGATAGCAATGCTTTTATCAGTGGCGCGGGAGACCAACATGTTTTGGGCATGTTGTAAACAATCGGCCACATGCGTTGGCTCTTCTGCAATGTCGCGGCGTCCGGCTTCGATGCGGGACAGGTCGAGAATGTCGTTGATCAAGGTAAGGAGGTAACGACCGGAACTGTTGATGTCGCCTGCATAGTCCTTGTATGTCGCGTTTTGCATCGGGCCAAACAGTTCAGTTTCCAATACCTCAGAAAATCCAAGAATAGCGTTCAAAGGCGTGCGCAACTCATGACTGATGTTTGCAAGGAAAGCAGATTTCGCGCGGTTGGCATCTTCGGCTTTGTGACGTTGGTCTTCGGCGCGTTCTTTTTCCATACGCAACTCTTCAATCAAAATATCTTTCTGAGCCCGGAAAATCAATCGCTCACGTGCAGTGTCCTGCAATTGCCTGGACACAAAAAGGAAAAACACTTCCAGCATAAGGACGAGGCCTGCGAGTGAATAGTAAATCATCTGCGCTTCAGCCACACATCGCAATGCGAGACCAATTGTGATGACACCTGTACCCGCAATCAATACCGGCATAAAATTAGCGACTATCAACAAGCGCACCACGATAACAGCGATTGCTGCAGAGAGTAGAAATGTTTGTTGCAGTGTGACCGAGTCAGGCCAGAAAAAGAAGAGTGGCAAGATCCAGAATGTGCCCTGAAAAAATTCAGAGGCGGATAGCATTCCGATCCAATCGGACTGTTCGGAACGCGTCCGTGGTTGCAGAAAATATCGATTGCAAAGATAAAGCTGCAACGTATGACATCCCAAAGCGCCAACCAGCCACGCCATGGCAATCGGCAGAGGCACCCAGGTCAGAGCTGTCAATCCCATCAACAATGTGAGAATAGGCATGATCGGCGCAAGGTTCATTTGGTTGCGTAAGAACAGTTCCAACAAGTCACCTTGCCACTGCTCGGCTTCCAATGATGGTTCGGCCTGCTTGGCTTTCCGCTTAAACCAAAATGGCAAGCGCAGGTCGGCCACGTGAAAATTGTGGCGCGAAAGTTCTGGTGGTGTTGCGTCAGTCATTTCTCGAATTCCCAAATTCAAGCCTGAGCTATAGCGAAAAATGTCTAACATCGACTTCAGGGACACAGTAAAAATTGAGACAACTTGTGAAGGGTTGGCTATGGTCTATGTTGAAATCTCATTTGCGACGACAAGCACAACAACCAAGGATTAACCAATGACTGCGCTGACGGCTGAACTGATCAAAGACACTTTGAAGCGTATCGCTGCGCCAGACGGGCGGGGGAACATTGTGTCATCCGGGCTGGTATCGGATATCGCCATTACGGGTGGCGAAGTCATGTTTGCACTCAATGCCACGCCGCAACATATGAAAGCCATGGAGCAACTGCGTGATGTGGTGGAGCAATCCGTAAAGGCCATTCCAGGCGTTACGCGAGCTTTGGTAGCGCTTACGGCAGAAAAACCGCAGGGGCAGCAAGCACCGGCAGCTCCGCAACGTGGCGGTGCAGTTCCTGGTGTGAAGCACATAATCGCCGTCGCATCGGGCAAAGGCGGCGTCGGAAAATCGACGACAGCCATCAATTTAGCTTTGGGATTAGCCACCTTGGGTTTGAAGGTGGCGGTATTAGATGCCGATATTTATGGCCCCTCAATGCCCAAATTATTCGGCCTTTCGGGAAAACCGCTGGTGTCCGACCAGGCCGGAAAGCGCATGAAGCCCATGTCGCGCTATGGTTTGGAAGTGGCCTCAATCGGTTTTTTGGTGGAAGAAGACACACCGATGATCTGGCGCGGTCCCATGGTGATGAGCGCCCTCACACAATTATTACGTGAAGTGGAGTGGTCAGAAACCGATGTGATGGTGGTGGACATGCCGCCGGGCACGGGGGACGCGCAATTGACATTGGCGCAAAACACGCCACTTTCCGGGGCGGTAATTGTGTCCACACCACAGGATTTAGCCCTTATAGATGCCCGCAAGGGGCTGAATATGTTCAAGAAAGTTTCGGTGCCGTTGCTGGGTATCGTTGAGAACATGAGTTATTTTACCTGCACCAAATGCGGGGAACGTCATGATATTTTTGGCCATGGCGGGGCGAGGGCTGAGGCTGAACGTTTGGGCATTCCATTTCTGGGCGAAGTGCCACTGGATATGGAGGTGCGTTTGCGCTCTGACCGGGGTGAGCCAATTGTGGCCACACTGCCGGATTCGCAGCATGCAGCAATCTATAGGGACATCGCCAGACAGGTTTGGACCACGCTGTCGTCGGGGGCAATGAGCCGCCCTGCACCGCGCATTATTAATGAAGGGTAAACCGTTTTACCTGCGTTAGGAATGTGTTAGCCTTATCAGAGATAAGAAAAAGGCTGAATCGGAGGGGAATCCATGTCTAAGTTAATGTCTGTCCTTGGTATCATACTGTTGGCCGTTGGTGCCGCGCTGGCACTTGTTGGTTTGGTCAACTCTGCGCAAATGCAGGTTTACGGTCTGACCATGGATACGGCGGCCATTTTGCTGACAGGCGGAATTCTGTCGATTGGCCTTGGCGGCGTGATCGGTGCGCTGCAAAATCATCACCACGCTGTTTTGCCGATTGTTGAAGATATTCAATTTGAAGCGCCAGCGCCTATTGTGGTTCCGTCACCTGTTGCCCGTGTTGAGATTCCTGTTCCTGTTGCGGTTGTTGAAGAAGCGCCGAAAATCGAGGAACAGCCCCGCGTCAAGTTCAACCCATTTGGCCGCAAACCAGGTGGTGCTGTCGTGGGTGCTGCCGCAGCTGCAACTGTCATTGCCGCAACAGCAGCTGAAACCGTAGCAGCTCCGATAAAAAATTCCGTTGATGATACCATCGCAGCACTTGAACAAGCCAAAGCTGATATCGCCAACGCAATTGGTGGTGTTGCAACCATCGGTCAAGACACAGTCGGGGAGGTTGTTGAAGTCGCCGAAGAACTGGTTGAAGACGAAGAAATCATCGACGAAGAAGAAGTCGTTGAAGGTGAACTTTATGTTCTGGAAGAACGCGACATTCGCGGTCGCCCGGCCCGCATCCTCTCAGACAGCACCGTTGAAGCTGAAACCGATGAAGGCTGGATGCGTTTTGAAAACCTTGAACATCTCAATGAATATCTGGACTCGATGGGCGAGCCTACTTAACGACGACTGATCATCGCGTGAGACCTCGAAGGGACCTCATCAGTCACTTCGTGACAGCTTCTCCATCTTCGATGGAGAAGCGACCTCAGGCGTCCCTTCTCCATTGAAAATGGAGAAGGTGGATCGCGCGAAAGCGCGAGACGGATGAGGTCCCTTCGATGGCATAATATGACCTTGATCAAGTCGCCTTCCGCGGCATCAAATCATAGGGGTGTTTCCATCCTTTGATGTCGCGCAGGCGGTCGAGCCAATTTTGCACATGCGCATATTGGTTGAGATCAAACGGCAATTCTTCGCCATAATACAAATATCCGCACAAAGAAAAATCAGCGATGGTCGGGCGTTTTCCAATGGCGTAAGGGTGTTGGGTCAAATGGGCATCCAGTACTTTCAGAGCTGCCAAACTGCGACCACGTAACCATTCCGTCACTGCTGTTTCACCGGTTTTGGCGATGCTGATCATAAAGCGCAACGCTCCGACTGATGACGATAGCTTGTGATTATCAAACAACATCCAGCGCATAATCTCGCGGCGTTCGTCATCGCTTTTGGGACCAAATTTGCGTGACACCTCGGCGAGGTAATCAAGAATGACACCAGACTGCGTCAGTATTTTTGCACCGTGCAACAAAACCGGCGCTTCACCCATTATATTCACGTTTTTCCGGTACTCATCAAGGCGGGTTTCGCCGTTGAAGAAATCAACAAATCGTGGACGCCAATTCAGTTCCGCAGCCTGCAACATAAAGGCCGCCTTGAAAGAATGACCAGACTCACCGAAACAATAAAGCTCAAAATCCGCCATGCCGTTCCCCCGGGTTAGCGATTCACTATCTCACATCTAGCACACTTGTGCGGGCGTGGCGAACCACATCCGATGCCAACGAACCTTTCAACAACCGCTGGGTACGACTTCGCCCTTCATCTGTGACTGCAATAAGGCGGTAAAGGCTGCCGCGCTCAACAATTTCCTGCAATGGATCGCCGACAGCAGTTTTGGTTTCGAGCACGTCGATTTTCATGGCTTTTAAAAGTGCCCGCGCATTGGCCACGGCTTCCTCTGCTGCGGGTCTTGCGGCCTCACTAGGCGCTACTGAAAACAGCGTAATGGGTTCGCCCGTCATATGCGCCAAAACCGCTGCACGCCGTACCGCCTGCATGGCGCGTGACGTGCCGTCCGTGCAAATGAACATGCCACTGCGGTCCAAACTATTCCGCGCAACCAAAACGGAGCACGCCGCCATGGTGGCGACGTTTTGCACAATCCCGGTTCCGAAGAACGATTTAAATTCACTGCGCCAGCGTGATGGCTCACCAATGATCATCAAATTATAAGGACCAAGTTCATATTGATCAAGGATACCGCCCACCACGTCAGGAGCGGTTTTGAGTTTCAAAACAACGCTGCGGCCATGAGGTTCATTATATTCCACCTTGGTATCACCGGCGGCGTCGCCCCAAGCATTTTCATGCGCACCTTTTGCACTCCAACTCTCAGCATCAATGCCTTCTGCTTTAAGAATCTCAAGTGATCTTTTGAGGTGCTTAACACCCGGCAATTCAAATCCGGCCTCCATCATATTTTGCCGTGCCAGCCGCACCTGCAAGCCACCGGAGTGCAAGCCTTGATCAATCGGGCGCACGAATAAATTAATGATGTCACAATATTCTGTCACCGCAAAGCGCGCTGCAAAGCGCACACAAATGTCGGATGCTTCACTGCCATCGACACAGGCCAAAATGCGAAAGCGGTTGCGACGTATAGCGCGGAGATTGGACAAGGTTTTGGTGACGGCAGCTTCTTGCCGGTCTGATAACTGTGTGCGCTGGAAAAAACTGAACAGGCCCATAGCGACAATCCTATTGCAACAGCGGCCAATAGAACAGCGACATGATCATGATCAAAAATAACGACACAATGGTCATCCGCCAACCTGACCGAATGAAGTCAGACGATTTCAAATAGCCTGATGCATAGATAATGGTGAAAGCCGGATGGGCGGCAGCGGTGATATAGGCGAAAGCAGATGAAATCGCCGTGACAAAACCGATGTTTAACGGATCTGCTCCAGACACACTGGCCGCTTTCAAAACCACGGGCCCCAATACGGCAACTGCCGCACCAGCAGTCATCGTATTGGTCACGAAGGTGGTGAGCAGGGCCACCGCCAAAGCAAGCCCGGCACCTTGGCCCAAACCCAACGGCGTTAAAGCGTCAATGAAGGACCGTGCCAACCATTCCGCCGCCCCGGTTTCTTTCATCTGCAAACCGAGTGAAATGGCAGCAGCGTAAAGCAAAACCACGCCCCAGTTGACACCACTGTTAATATCTTCCCAACGCACCAGCCCCGCAACCAAAAACGCAATAGCACCGCCAATTGCAACAATGCCCAATCCCAATTGTTCGGAGAATAATATCCACCCGATAATCGTCGCAATAAACAATCCGATGGACGACCAGCCACGCGGGCCTAAGGGGCCATCCAATTCAACCTGTGTGCGCAAGCGTGCGACAGCGCGGGAAAGGTCGCGTTGTTCAGGTTTAAAGGTCCAGAACAACATACCCGTCACGATGGGTAGCTGCAACAGGAACATGGGATAAGCGTATTTCATCCATGTCAGATAATCCATCAAGTAGCGCCGCGTTTCCGGATTGGTGGGGTCGAAGAAAAAGTCTTTCCAATAACCAATCATAATGGCGTTTCGCGCACCGCCCGAAGGCGTGCCGATGCCCGCTATGGCGCAGCCGTAAGAGATTGAAAGCAACAAAACTGCCGCAAGGTTTTTGACCTTGGCACCATCTTGCGACGTCAGGCTGATCAAGGTCACACCGACAGGTAACATCATGGCAGCAACCGTATGCTCACCGATGAATGAGGCTAACACCCCGCACACTGCGGTAATTCCCAAGCTGATCCAGAACAGGCTCGTGCCGGTGACACGTACAATCGCCAAAGCAATGCGCTTGTCCAGCCGCTGCTTCACGACGGCAACCGCAAGCATCAATGACCCCATGATGAACAACACGGAATCCGTCATTAAACTGGCGGCAACTTTGTTGGAATCAAGTCCCAGAAAAATAACCTGGCCCACCACAATCATCAGCGCCACCGAAGGCAGGGGTACGGGCTCGGCGATAAACATCATTGTCGCCATCAGCGACATGACCAAAACAATTTGCCCTTCATGCGTCAGGCCAGCTGGTGTGGGTGCGCCCATGAGTGCGAGCCCCAACAACAGAGTGATGATAAACCAGCGCCGCTTCCACAGCAGCGCAAAATCCAGATTGTCCAACACCCAACGAAAGCGTTGATAACCCCGCCGCCGGAAGCGCTGCAAACGCGAGCGCGGTTCGTGCGCCAGCAGGCTGTCACGGGCGAGGTTGAAAGATGTTGGCGTATCAACGTTCATGCGCTTTGCTCGAAGATGGTATGTTGGGCTAGGCTTTGCCTGAACAGCAAGGATTCGCAAGCGTGGCTTTCGACGTTACACCAGTTCTTTCCGCCATTGATGCGGATATCGAAAACAGTTTGGACCGCCTGTGCGAGGTTTTGCGCTTTGCTTCGGTGGCCACCGACCCCGCGCACAATGCCGACTGCCAAAAAGCAGCGGATTGGATGACGGATTATTTTCGGAGCCTGGGGTTCAGCGCCAAGCAATACCCCACGACAGGGCAAACCGCTGTTATCGCCGAATATGTGCCGCCAAATTTCAACAAAAACGCCAAACACAAAATTCCCCATGTCCTGTTTTACGGCCATTACGATGTGCAACCGGCTGATCCGTTGAATCTGTGGCACAGTCAACCCTTTGAACCGCGACGCGGCAAAAACCGGCACGGCGATGATTGCATCTTTGCGCGTGGTGTTGCCGACGACAAGGGCCAACTCATGACCTTCACCGAAGCCAGCCGGCACTGGTTGGCGGTGCACGGCGAATTGCCGTTTCGCTTAACCATATTGATTGAGGGCGACGAGGAGGGCGACGCCAGCCATATTGACCGTTTCGTCGCCGCCAACAAAGAGCTGTTGAAGGCCGATATCGTCGTGATTTGCGACACCGGCATGTGGGAAGATGACCGGCCTTCAATTGTCACCTCATTGCGTGGTTGCGTATCGGATGAAATTGAAATCACCGGGCCGAAACTGGATTTGCATTCGGGCTATTTCGGCGGTGCAGCCATGAACCCGCTGCGGGTATTGTCGTCAGTGTTGGGCGGAATGTTTGATGCCAAGGGCAAGATCACCATTCCCGGTTTTTATGAAGGCATCAAAAAACCTTCTGCCGCAACAAAATCAGCTTTGGCCAAAATCCCTTTTAAGACTTCGGCATTTCTGAAACCCGTTGGGTTGAAAACAGCAGCAGGAGAGAAAGATTTTTCCGCACTTGAGCAAATGTGGCTGCGGCCGACAGCCGAGATCAATGGTATTTGGGGTGGCTATATGGGCCCCGGCGGCAAAACCGTTATCCCGTCCAAGGCCTATGCTAAATTAACGTTCCGATTGGTGGCAGGTCAAAATCCAACAAAGGTCCAAAAGGCTTTCCGCGCTTTTGTGCGTAAAGGCTTGCCCGCAGGCTTTAAAGTCAAATTCGCTGCTAAGACCGAAGCTGCCGCTGCCGTGTCAGTGGCCGATGACAGTCCATGGATTGCCGCTACCCAACGCGCGTTGAAAGCCGAATGGGGCAAGTCCGCGATTATGTCCGGGGAAGGCGGTTCCATTCCCGTGGTCGAAAGCTTTAAGACGCATTTGGGTTTAGATAGCGTTCTCATCGGCTGGGTCCGCGAAGGCGACGCCCTGCACAGCCCAAACGAAAAATACGACATCGAAGCCTATCACCGCGGCATGCGAAGCTTTGCCAGGCTGATAGGGGAGATAGCAAGCTCACAAAGATCCCGACTTTCGTCGGGATGACGTGTTTAGTTTAGTGACGGCTTCCTCCTTGACACGTCATTCCGGCGAAAGCCGGAATCTTTCAATAGTGAAATGTTAAAATGGACGACAAAAATCCCGCTGTTTATATTCTTGCGAACAAGCCACACGGTGTCATTTACACCGGTGTAACCAGCGCATTGTGGGACCGCGTTGCAACCCACAAAGATGGCAGTGTGCCAGGGTTTACCAAGAAGTACGGAATTAAAATCTTGGTATGGTATGAACATCATCACACCATGGAGTCCGCGATCAAGCGTGAGAAGCAAATCAAGGAATGGAAGCGGATATGGAAAGATGAACTCATCAATGCATTCAATCCGCAATGGCGGGACTTATTCAATGAAATCGATTACGTCGGAACTTTGGTCGACGATGAGTATAATTGAAAAAGATCCCGTCTTTCGACGGGATGACGTGTTTAGTTTAGCGACGTCTTCCCCCTTAACACGTCATTCCGGCGAAAGCCGGAATCTGGTAGACATAAAAGGAATTCGGACATGACCCAACTCCCCATTACCCCCGTGCTTACTGATGCTGATGCACACCTCGACAGCAATATCGAACGCCTGTTCGATTTCCTGCGCATTCCCTCGCTGTCAGCCGACCCTGCTTATAAGCCGCATATCACCAAGGCTGCGCATTGGATTTGTGCTGAGTTGAAAGCGCTTGGCTGCGATGCATCGGTGCGTGAAACTTCAGGCTGCCCCATGGTCGTGGCACATTATTCACCACCCGGGGCCACGGCAAAAACGCCGCACGCCTTATTCTACGGTCATTATGATGTGCAACCCGCTGACCCGTTGGAGATGTGGTCATCACCCCCATTCGAACCCCTGCGCAAAAAAGACAAAGACGGTGTGGAGCGCATGTATGGCCGTGGCACGGCTGACGATAAGGGCCAGTTGATGACCTTCGTTGAAGCGGCCCGCAGTTACATACGCGTCCACGGGCAACTGCCAATCAAAGCCACGTTTTTGATTGAGGGCGAAGAAGAGTCAGGCTCGCCATCACTTGTGCCTTTCCTCAAAGCCAACGCCAAAGAATTGAAATGCGACATCGCCTTTATTTGCGACTCCAATATGTGGGATGCAAAAACCCCGGCCATCACCACGCGCCTGCGCGGGCTTGTTCATGAAGAGGTGACGGTAAAAGGGCCGTCATTGGATTTGCATTCTGGCCTCTATGGCGGCCCGGCGATGAACCCGATTCGCGCACTCACAAAAATGATTTCGCAGCTTCATGACCGGAATGGCAAAGTGACCATTCCTGGATTTTATGATGGTGTGGCAGACTTGCCCGCATCCACCAAGAAGCAGTGGAAGGGCCTCAAGTTCTCAGAAAAGAAGTTCCTGGGCGATGTCGGCTTGAAATCCGCTGCAGGAGAAAAAGGCAAAACTGTACTCGAACAAATCTGGGCAAGACCGACGGCTGAAGTCAACGGCATGTGGGGCGGCTATTTGGGTGCGGGCACCAAAACTGTAATCCCTTCGGAAGCCCACGCAAAGTTTACGTTCCGCTTGGTCAGCAAACAAAAACCGGAAAAGGTTTTGAAAGCCTTCCAAGCCTTCGCCAAAGCCAACATGATTGGTGATGCAAAAATTACGTTCTCCGGTAAGGGCGGTGGTAGTCCGGCGTCAGAGATTTCAGAAGACAATCCTTACATCCAAAAAGCAGCAAACGCTTTGAAGCAAGAATGGAAACGCGACACAGTGTTGATGGGATCTGGCGGGTCCATCCCCATTGTCCGCTATTTCAAAGATGTGTTGAAAATGGATTCCGTACTTGTGGGTTTTGGCCTAAACGATGATGCCATTCATAGCCCCAATGAAAAATACAATGTCTCATCTTTTGCCGGCGGCATTCGCTCCTGGATCCGTATTATGGACGCCTTGGCCAAATGAGCTTTGACCCGGTAGTTGCCCTGATCGCCGCAAACGACGCGACGGGTGAAAAGCATGACCGCAAAGACGAAGAAGTAGTGACGTTTGATGATGCGGGCAAGGTGTTGCGGGTTGTGGTGGATGCTGTCTAACAGCGCAGGGACCTCATCCGTCTCGCGCTTTCGCGCGATCCACCTTCTCCAACTTCGTTGGAGAAGGGACTAAAAATGTCGCTTCTCCACTTTGTGGAGAAGCTGTCACGAAGTGACTGATGAGGTCCCTTGCTTCCTCAGCGCCCATATGTCTTCACATGCCCCGGAACTTCCACACCTTGCAGTAATCGCGGGCAGGGCACTGCTTCTCCCGCATGTGTTGACAGCGGAATAACCCCCGCCCAAATCGGCAAGGCATAATCATCTTCATCATCACCAGGCGGGCCGGAACGAATTTTCGCCGAAACCTCATTCAGCTCCATGCCCAACACGGTTGTGGCTTTTATTTCTTTGGCCTTTATGGGGCGGAGAATGTCCCAGCGACCAGGGAAGTAATGTTCCACCATGGTTTTTAGTCGCGCTTCCTTGTCTTTTGCCAGCAACACTTTGTGCGCCGTGCCAAAAGCCATCACGCTGCGATAATTGCAGGAATGGTTGAAGGCAGAACGTGCCATCACCATGCCATCAAAAATCGTAACGTTGAGGCACACTTTTGCATCTGTTGATGCTTCTAACATGCGGCTCGCGGAAGAGCCGTGCCAGTAAACATGATTGCCCTCACGCCATTGAAGCGTCGGTGTCACAACCGGTTGACCATTGAAAACATAGCCAACCGTGCACAGCGGTTGCGCATCCAAAATCGCGTGCACAGTTGCTTCATCATAATGAGCGCGCTTGTTCATGCGGCGCAGGCGCGTCAAATCGGATGGGGCTTTCATGCTCATAGTCCTTTGCAGTTGTGTTCCTGCATTGCCCCGAATATGGTATGGCCGAAAGAACCAATAATGCCAACACTTAGCAGACCACTTAACATCACCTCCATGCTTGATCTGGGCATAGACCGGGACGACGCCGAACCCATACAACAGCAAATTGCCCGCCAAATCCGTGAGCTGGTGTTGGGTGGGCGGTTAAAACCCAAAGCCAAACTGCCATCCTCCCGCGCACTTGCAGAACAATTGGGCGTTGCGCGCGCGACAGTCGTTGAAGCCTTTGAACAACTGGCAGGCGAAGGCTACATTGAAACGCGAATGGGCAGCGGCACTTTGGTGGCTGCAGAATTGCCGGAAACACTATTGACGGCAGGGCGTCGGCACAAACAAGTAACACAAACTCATAAACGCCACGCCCGTGACGCCGCCAAACCGTTCCGTTCGGGCCTCGTCGATTGGGAGAATTTTCCACATGATGAGTGGGGCAGAATTCTCGGTCGTTATTGGCGCAATCCGCCGATCGCCTTGTTGGAGCACAATGACCCCTTCGGTTGGATGCCATTGCGCACCGCCATTGCAGCACACCTGTTTGAATGGCGCGGCATTGAGTGCGACCCCGCACAAGTCATCATCACCGCAGGTGGTAATGATGCCTTTGATTTAATCCGCCGTGCCGTTGTCGAAACCGGCGACCAGATGTGGTTGGAAGAACCGGGCTATGCCACGGCGCGCCGCGTTTTTTCTGTAGGCGGACTAGACGTCGTACCAGTGCCAGTCGACGAAGAAGGCTTACGCGTCAGTGCGGCCCGCAAACTCGCACCCAATGCCAAACTCGCATTTGTAACACCCGCAAGGCAATATCCCACCGGCGTGACCATGCCGCTTTCACGCCGTCTTGAATTGTTGCAATGGGCCAGCGCCGCCAATGCCATTGTGGTGGAAGACGACTACGACAGTGAATACCGATATGTGGGCAGACCACTGCCCGCCATGATGAGTTTGGACAGCACAGCCCGCGTAATTTATTCAGGCACATTTTCAAAAGTATTTTCACCCATCATCAGGTTGGGCTTTCTTGTTGTGCCCATGCGACTGGTGGAAATATTCCAACACGAGCGCGGCACCTACGGTCATCCACCTTCATTACTGGTGCAACCCGCCCTCGCACAATTCATGGAGCAGGGACAATTCGCAGTCCACATCCGCCGCATGCGCAGGCTTTATGCCACGAGGCGGCAGGCGCTCTTGGATGTGCTGATGCAGCAGGACGGCGTCTTGTACAAAGTTGACGCGCCACCCTCCGGGCTGACTGTCATGCTTCGCTTTGCGGATGATTGTGATGACGAAGCGCTGGTTGCCACATTGGCGAGACTGGGCATCGAATTACAAGCGCTGTCAACTTACTATGCAGGCCCCAAAAAGCGGCGGGGTCTGTTGATGAGTTTTGCCGGCTTCACCGAAAAGGATTTGGTTGCGGCGGCGAAGCGGCTGATTGCGGCGTTGTGATTTGGGCTTTTGTTTGTGGCCAGAAAAGGGACCTCATCCGTCGCTTCGCGCCACCTTCTCCATCTGCGATGGAGAAGGGACATGTTTTTATAAGTGTCCCTTCTCCATTGAAAATGGAGAAGGTGGATCGCGCCTTGGCGCGAGACGGATGAGGTCCCTTCTTCAACTTCAAGTAATATCGATCAATGAGGCTGGTAACCTTATCACGACCCCAGCGGCCGCAACTCTCTCAGCAATTTCTCGCGTATCGCCCGCGCATAGTCTTCAAAATCCGCAGCTTTCACAGCAAAACTGTCGGCTCCGGTGATTACATTTTTCTGATAATAGTCAAACAATCCAGGCTGTTCAGATTCGATTGCGAGGCCATTCACTGTAACACCAGCAGCATCTGCCGCGTCGCGCGCCGCATGCAAATCCATACCACTATTGTCAACACCATCGCCTGACACATCAATGACCCGGCGCTGGCCCACAAACCCATTGACCTCCAACAGAGCAACGGAGTCCTCAATTGCCGAAGCAATTGATGTTGTTGCAGCATAAAACCCACGGGTCCCGCGGCTGGCGCGAAAGCCGAAGGCCTTGGCTTGCCGTTGTGTTTTGATATGCGTGAAAGGCACAACAATGCGGCTTTCACCCGGACCGCCCCACTGCGTGACGGCAATCGCAACGCCCAAGGGCTGTAAATCTGTCACAGCCTGCAAAACTGCTGGGTCTTTGAAGGCGGCGGCAAGGCCCTGAATTTGAAGGTCAAACTCTGCCGCATTCATGCTGGCGGATGAATCCAGCGCCAGCACCAATTCAATTGCCACGGGTGTTTGCTCTTGCTGTGACAGACTGCCACGTGACACGAGCCCCAAGCCTGCCGCAAATGCCAACCAGATACCGAGATGTTTGAGGAGATGCGTCATGACCCGATTGTTTGCCCGTTGTTGCACCATGCTGGCAGTATTTTTATGCACCGTGCAAGTGGCTTTGGCATCTGACATCATGGTGATGAATGCGGTGGCGCGCGCATCACTGACACCAACAGCAAAATCTGGCGCAATTTACCTGTCGATCATGAACCATGGCAGTTTAGAAGATAAACTCCTGTCGCTCATAACCGACCGCGCAATGTCAGCCGAAATCCATGAAACAAACATGGACGGTGACATCATGAAAATGCGGGCTGTCGAAAATCCGGTCACGATTGCTGCGGGCACCACTTTTGACATGAAACCCGGCGGTTTCCACATCATGCTGACAGGCCTCTCGGCACCGCTTAAAAAAGGCGAAGTTATCACACTTGAACTTGAGTTTGAAAAAGCCGGGCGTTTGAAGGTAGTGGTGCCCGTTGGCGATGTGTCGGCAAGCCACGACCACAATGACATGGCACCAAGCAGCGGCAATTGAGCTGTTCTCTCCAGTCGTTTACTGACCATCCCTAGACGTTTGTTGCCGTCTAAGCATTTGAGTTCTGGCCTAAACGTAGCTCTGGTGAACATTTCTCAACAGGCTACGCTAAAAATGACCGAAGCTGACACAACTACCGCTCCAACAGGTCGCCGTGCACGGGGAGGGGCCGATGCCCGCCGCGCCTTGCGCACCAACACTGCCGTGAAACATGCGGGCTATGTGCGCCGTCAGACCAAACTCTATGAGCCATTTTCCGAAGAGCAATTGGAGCTGATTGAAAACAACGCCGAAATCGTATTGCAGGAAACCGGCATTGATTTTTACGAGGACGAAGAAGCAGTTCAGATGTGGAAGGATGTTGGTGCTGACGTCAAACCGTCGCCCAATGATCCCCGTCGTTTCCGCGTGCGCTTTCCCAAGGGATTGGTCCGTTCACTGATTAAAACTGCGCCGCGTGAATATGTGCAACATGCGCGCAACCCCGCCAACAGCGTGGTGATTGGCGGCAACAACATGGTGTTTGCGCCGGTTTATGGCCCGCCCTTCATTCGCAATCTCGATGAAGGACGCCGTTACGCCACCATCGAAGATTTCCGCAACATCGTGAAGCTGGTTTATATGTTGCCGTCGCTGCACCATTCGGGCGGTACAGTTTGCGAGCCTGTCGACGTTCCCGTGGCCAAGCGCCACTTGGACATGATCTACAGTCACATCAAGTATTCCGATAAACCTTTCATGGCCTCAGTGACAGCAGGGGAGCGCTCAGCTGACTCGGTTGCCATGGCAGAAATACTATTTGGAAAGGACTTTGTTGATCAGAATTGCGTGATGACGTCGCTGATCAATGCCAACTCACCTATGGTGTGGGATGGCGTCATGTTGGGTGCGCTGAAAGTCTTGGCCCGCGCCAACCAAGCTTGCGTCATCTCGCCCTTCATCGTCGCAGGCGCCATGTCGCCCACGACAACGGTTGGCACACTCACGCAGATTTTGGCGGAAGCCTCTGTCGGCATCGCCTTCACGCAACTTTGCCGCCCCGGCGCACCCGTGGTGTTCGGAACTTTTGCGGCTTCTATGTCGATGCAATCAGGCGCACCGACTTTCGGCACCCCGGAACCTGCCCACGTCACCTTCGGTGCTGCGCAATTGGCGCGCCGCATGGGTGTGCCTTTCCGTTCCGGTGGTGGGCTTTGCGGGTCAAAAGTGCCGGACGCACAAGCCGCTTATGAAAGCTCCAACACATTGTGGTCTACCATGTTGTCGGGCGTGAATTTCTGTTTGCACGCAGCTGGTTGGCTGGAAGGCGGTTTGTCGTCGAGCTATGAAAAGCTGATTATGGACGCTGACCAACTCACCATGTTCCAGAAATTCGCAGAAGGCGTGGATTTCTCTGAAAACGGCCAAGCCATGGACGCTATTCGCGAGGTTGGGCCGGGCTCACATTATTTGGGTTCAAAACACACCCAAGCCAATTTCGAAACCGCCTTCTGGCGCTCCGGCCTGGCCGACAATAACTCCTTCGAGCAATGGCAGGTCGAAGGCGAAAAAGACATTGTCGCCCGCGCCAACACACAGTGGAAAAAAATGCTGCGTGAGTACGAAGCGCCAGCGCTGAACCCCGGCATTGACGAAGCGCTGCAAGCCTTCATGGCCAAGCGCAAGGAAGTGCTGCCTGATAGTGTGAGCTGATGGCTTGACGTCTCTATTTAATGTTACTACGTTAAATAATGAAAGTCGAGTCTGATCCACGATGGTCGC
>JAYUQS010000180.1:0-8302 GCA_043756645.1 Hyphomicrobiales bacterium
CCAACTGGAAACACCAGCATGCCAAGCCCGTCGGTCCTCACCAACCATTTGCACAATGCTGCCGTCGATATCGATCAGGTAATGACAGGACACTTTTGAGTCTGGATTACACAACCAATCAACAGCCTCTGCGCCGCTGGCCATGCCGGTGTAGTGCAACACAAGCAACCAAGGTTTGTCACAATCTATGCGCGGCTCATGATTGTCAGAAACTTGATACCGCTTAACGAGAGGCGACCCTATCAACTTAGGCGGCTTCTTTTTTGACGCGATCAAAGGCTTCATTGATCCGGGCCAATCGTTCCGTTGCAATCATAACCAATTCTTGCGGCATACCACTGGCAACATGTTTGTCAGGATGCAACTCACGCACCAGTTTGCGGTGTGCTTTGCGAATGTCTTCAAAAGGCATATCACGCGGCACGCCCAAAATATCATAGGGATCATCCGCAATCACGACGTGTCGCGCGGTGATGCGATGAAAAGCCTTGGCATCAAAGCCAAATTCTTCACTCACAAGCCGCAAAAATTGCATTTCATCTTCATGCACCGCACCATCTGCTTTGGCGATATGGAACAAACCGTCCAAAACATTTTCGAGCATATCCGAACCTGGCTCAAACAGAGCGGCGACTTGCTTTGCGTAACTTTCAAAGCCAGCGATATCTTGCTTGGCCAAATCGAAAACGCGCTGCACAGCGGGTCGGTCTTTTTCGGGAACTTGAAACACATCACCAAAGGCCGACAGTTCATCCATCGTCACGGCACCATCGGCTCTTGCCATTTTGGCACCAAGTGCAATCATACCAATGGTAAACGCAACAGATTTTTCAGGCGGCGTCGTGCTGCTAAAATAGCCGCCCACCGTATCGCCAACCTCTTGCACCGCCCCTGCGATGCGCTGCCAAATAGACATTGTCCCCAGCCTGCTTTCGCCTGATCAAGCGGTCTTTCTAAAATAATGCATCACGCTATAAACCGGCGCGTCAACATCTTGCCCGGCGGCAAGCCGACGTTCCAAATGCCAAGCCCGTCCTGCCGTCCAAATCGACAAAGCTAAAACCGGTATCAATGAAATTACGGCAAGAATCATGACTGTTTGATTTGAAGCGTAAAACAACTTGGCAACTGCCCACACAGCCGTCACGGCAGCAGATCCTACCAAACAAAGCGTCATCAAAGTCACGCCAATCGCAGCCAATGCGCAATTAAGAGAGCTTGCGGCACGGTCATGCTGGCGCGGCACATAATCCGGGCGTCTGATTTCTTGTTCCATGCTGCTCATATGCGCTTTGCCAATGAATTTTGCAATCCGTCAAAATTCTCAGTTCCAGTAAAGCATCATAAACAACACATAAGCACATGAATTAACGACAATAACTTCCACCACTGCGGTGGCGCTGTAAATCCAAATGGAAATGATCATCGTGGCTTGCATCCGCACCTGGACCCAATACTGTTTTAAACGGTCCGCAAGCCTCAGTCCGTACCTTCGTTAAAAACCCGCGCGCATCGCGATCACCAAACCACCCCTGCTCTACTGAAATTTTGCGCCCGCTTTCCAATGTGAACGCCGAAATATCAATGGCGTTTCCCATGCCATGTTCGCTCAATTTTGCACCGCGTACATTGTTGCGTGGGCGACAAGCAAAACCGGCAGGCACATCCATGCCAATAATTTTTTCTCCGAATGCATCATCAGCAGCAGGTTGAACAACATCTTCGATCCATTGCGCTGTCACATTGGCAACACCGCAATTGAATGTCACAGACTGGTTGAAGCGAACGCCAACAAGCCCACTCACTTTGTAAGCATTGTGCACAAAACAGCCATTGCCCTGATCAACATCTGCAACCTTGGACGCATCGCCAAATCGTTCTGGATTGGCCGCACACGACGTCGACGGCACTGCTAAGCCTTCAGTATCAAAATTTTTCGATTTGAGCGGCGCATCATCTGAACACGCGGCAAGGCCAAGGCCAACAATCAAAAGACAACTCAAACGCAACACACACACTCCCGATACAAAGGAGATCATGCAGCATTACAGTTAACGAAGACTTGCTTAGCCGTTCAGGGCCACAATCAACTTGTTGATATCGCCATTGCGCTTATCAAGGTAGCTTATGAAATCACTGCGTTGAAAATTCGTGAGCCAGAAGCCCAACACTTTCGCATCCCGGATTTTATATTTTCCGCCACGCCACACCAATCGCCAACCCACATTGTAAGTTTGGCCTGTCATCAAAAACACTTTGGATTCGACAATGACGTCTTTATTGGAATCAACCTTGGCCTCGCCCACTTCATACTTGGCAACCGTATAGTCCCGTGATTGCAAAGCAAAATAACGCGCCATATAAGTGGCAACACCACGTTGATATTTATTACGTTGCCCGCCTTGAATTTTCGTAGAATACTTGCCCAAGGCATAAGTCGAAATGTCAGGCACATCCGCATAACGCTGTACCACCCGCAAAAACGAAGACACCGTACCTTGCCGATGTGCGGCCAACAATTCTTTGCCAACCTGGCGCATAAAGGCAATTGATGGGTGATCACCGGCAGCCACCGCAGGTGTGGCAACCGCTCCAAATAATCCAGCAAGTAATGTGCGACGTGTCAGCATGATTCGATCAGTTCCAAATCGTTTAATCGGGGCGTTACGGTTAACAAAGTATTAAAACAACGTTCAACGAACCAATTCACCACGTATCAGCTTCCGCAAGAAATGCATAAAGCACTTTAAAATCACCCTTGGATTTTTTCAGTTCCCGCGAAAATGCATCGCGCATAGCAACCGAGAGCCTCACCCCCAGAATACTCAAATCGACAACCTGAAACCCATTACCTTTTGGCGATAAGTACCAAACAATCTGCTCATTGCCCAGTTTCGATTTGGCAATTTTGCTTTTGACAACCGTAAAATTGCCCTGCTTCACAACAGTATCAACAACAAAATCCGCACCCTTGAATTTATCAATGTACCAAACGAACAAGGCAGCCGCATACAAAGTAACCAGATCATTGAATTTTTCTTTGTCTGCAGCGGGCAACTTGCTGCGGTAGGTTCCAAGTGCGGAAGCTGCGATATTTCGCAAATTGACGTGACGACTCAGAAGATTGACAAACTTCGACCGGAGTGGCTTGCCGCGCGTTGCGCTATTGGCCAAAGTCAAAACAGCTTCGCCAATTGATTGAACATAAGTTTCCGCGTTGCCAGCAGCGAAAGCCGTTTGGTTGCTTAAAAGGCTGGCGAAAGACGAAAGTAGAAAAAAGCGCCGATTGATCACAAAACACCTATTATTTTTGAATTGCCGCCAGAAATTATAACGCCCTCTATGGCGCTTATACGACATCCCCCCCCATGGCTGACAAGAGTTTTTAGAATATTCAAGAGAAAACGACATATTTGCCAACGCAAACGAATTTCTTGCTGTTCATATAAAGATATGTTTATGTAGATTCATGGAAGAACTTCTGGCCAGTTTAAAAGCAGCAGCGGAATCAACCCGCATCCGCATCATGTTTATCCTCTCACATGGTGAGATGAATGTGTCAGAACTTACCTATGTGTTGGGTCAAAGCCAACCCCGCGTCAGCCGTCACTTAAAACTCATGGCCGAAGCCGGTTTGCTGTCCCGCCACAAAGAAGGCAACTGGGTGCTTTTCCGATTGCGCAATGAAGGACGAGGCGGCGCCTTGGCCCGCGCTTTGGTGGATATGCTGACAATCAAAGACTCATTACTTTCAAGCGACCTCTTCCGTTTGGAAGAAGTCAAAAGACAGCGCGAAGAAAAAGCCGCAGCCTATTTCAGTGTCAACGCCGCTTCATGGTCTGAACTACGTTCGCTTCACGTGAATGAAGAAAATGTTGAACACGCAATGTTGCAACTGATTGGCAACGGTCCGTTTGGCACTCTGGTGGACCTCGGCACCGGCACCGGCCGTGTGCTTGAACTCTTTTCGCGCCAAGCAAAATTTATTCAAGGCATCGACTCCAGCCGCGACATGTTGGCAATTGCGCGTTCCACCATGGAAAAACAGGGCTTGCGTCCAGAGTTACGCCAATCCGATATTTATGCCGTTCCATTAGCTGATGCATGCGCTGATGTTGTAACAATACATCAAGTTCTGCACTTCCTTGATGAGCCACAAAAGGCGCTGCTGGAAGCGCGTCGCATTTTGAAACCAGACGGAAAATTGTTGGTTGTGGATTTTGCTCCTCATGAACTTGAGGAGTTGCGTGAAGAACACGCACACCGCCGTCTTGGTATTTCAGCTGAACAAATGTCCGCATGGTTCAACCGCGCCAATTTGGTGATGGAGCGCCATGAAGTGCTTGATCCACCTTGGCTGAAAGACCGCAAAGGCCTGACCGTATCCCTTTGGCTGGCAAGACCAGCACCCGCAGATTCCCCCCATTTATCAAAAGCCAAGGCCTTGCAATGAGCAATCCTCTCCGTGTTTCATTTGAGTTCTTCCCTCCGAAGCTTGGCGATGCGGAGGCATCATTTTGGAATGTTGTCAAAAAGTTGGAACAAATCCAACCTGACTTTGTCTCCGTCACCTATGGCGCAGGCGGCACAACGCAAGACCGCACCCTCGCGACTTTAAGCAAAATTACAACTGAAACTGGCTTGAAAGCTGCGGGACACTTAACTTGTATTGGCAAAAGCAAAACTGAAGTTGACGAAGTGGTCCGAGCTTACGCAGCGGCGGGCGTCAACCATATTGTCGCTTTGCGGGGTGATCCGCCGGCAGGTGTTGGTACCAGGTTCTCGCCTCATCCCGAAGGTTATCGCAATGCCGCCGATTTGGTACGTGGTATTCGCGACATTGCAGATTTCGATATTTCTGTTTCGGCTTACCCTGAGCGCCATCCGGAATCCGTTTCCATAGAAGAAGACCTCGCCTTTATGGCCGACAAAGCCGAAAACGGAGCCACACGCGCACTCTCACAATTCTTTTTTCACAACGCGTTTTTCCTGCGTCTGCGCGACCGCATCGCCGCCCGTGGCATCAAGATAAATCTGATCCCAGGCATTTTGCCGATTACCAATTTCACCCGCGTTTGCGAGTTCGCTGGAAAATGCGGCGCACATATTCCACCTGAACTCGAGCGCCGCTTTGCCGGCTTGGACAAAGACCCTGAAACCAGAAACCTGGTAGCAGCCATGGTCGCCGCCGAACAAGTCCATGCACTTCAGCGTGAAGGCGTTGAGGACGTACATTTTTATACGTTAAATCGCAGCGAGTTGGTTTACGCCATTTGCCGTGTATTAGGATTGGGAAGTCCGGCAGAAGAGAACCAGGCGGCTTAACAACACTTGCGATTCTTCGTGCTTAAGTGCAAAATGATTTGGGGTTCGATGGAGAGTCACAGATGAAATTTATGATCCTGTTGTTCGGTGCAACCCTAGCCCTCACAATCCCAACCTTCGCCTCTGCCTGCCCGTCTGAAGGTTTGGTCATGGGCGCCGGGAAGGCTTTTACGTCGGCATCAAAATCTGGCTCAGCGCAGGCATTTTTAAGTGCCGCGTCGCGTTATGCTGATACCCGTGGCATGGTCATGTCAGCCCTTGGTCCCCATCGCAAAAAATTGAGCAAAGCCCAGGAAGCCGAATATGTACGCTTGGCCCAGGGCTTCATGGGTCGCTTCATGGCGCAATATTCAAGTCGTTTTAATGTGGCGGGTATGAAAGTGACGACTTGCAACGGAAACCTGGTCACCGTCGCAGCAACGGGTGGACGCAAGATCATCTTCCGTGTCGGCGGCGGACGAGTGCAAGACGTGAACGTATCGTCCGTTTGGCTCGCTGGCCAAATGCGTTCAACCTTCGTCGGCGTTTTGAATCGCAACAACGGCGATATCAAAGCTCTGCTAAAGTATCTCCGCGGTTAAACCCAGCCAAATGGTCAAGTTGCATGAAAGCTGGCTGCAAAAACTCCAGCCGGAATTTGACGCGCCTTATATGCTGGCGTTGAAATCATTTTTGGCTGACGAGCGCGATGCCGGGAAAACCATTTACCCCAACGCCTCGGAATGGTTTGCAGCGCTGAACACCACACCTCTGGATCAAGTCCGTGTGGTCATCTTGGGCCAAGACCCTTACCATGGTGAAGGCCAGGCCCATGGTTTGTGTTTCTCCGTGCGAGAAGGTGTGAGGCCACCACCTTCACTGATGAACATCTACAAAGAAATCAAAACCGATCTCGGTTTTGACGCCCCAAACCACGGCAATTTAGAATCCTGGGCGAAACAGGGAGTGTTGCTTTTAAACAGTGTGCTGACAGTTGAAGCCAGCCAGGCGGCATCTCACGCGGGCAAAGGCTGGGAGAAGTTTACGGATGCGGTGATCCGCGAAGTGGGCGCACTGCCCCATCCGGTGGTGTTCATCTTGTGGGGCAATTACGCCCAGAAAAAAGCCGCCTTCGTCGATGCAACAAAGCACCACATCATAAAATCCGCCCATCCCTCACCCTTGTCAGCGCACAACGGTTTTTTCGGCTCGCGGCCATTTTCACAGACCAATGATTTTTTGATTGCCCAAGGAAAACAAACCGTTAACTGGAAACTTCCTGATTTATGAATTTAATGCTTGACACCGCGCGGTCAATCAGGTAGTTTCCGCTATACTCCACCAATCCGCCCCAACAATAGTTTTGAACCCATCATGAAAACGACGTTGGGGGCGAGAGGTATAGACATGATCGGCTCAGGTCCATATGGCGTTGCGGGTGCCTCAGTTCGTCGCGCAATATCCGCAATTTTATAACATTCACTTGAGAAGGGCCGTGAGGTCCTTAATCAAGACATAAAGCTGCAAGCTATCGGAAAAGCCATCCACGAAACCAAAGTGTTGGTAGAAATTTTTGGCAGCATCGTCCTTGGCATGCACCACAAAGGCGCGAACACCAGCAATATCGGAAACCTGTAGCGTTCGCATTGCCGCCTCTTTCAACAAACTGGACCCAAGACCTTTCCCCTTCCATTTTGCATCAACGGCCAGCCTGGCAAGCAACATGATGGGAATAGGATGTCGGGCCTGCCCTTTCCGAACACGCTCAGGCGAGTCGATGTACTCCACTTGGCCGACAACCAATGTGAAGTAACCCACAACTTCGTCATCAGTCAAACAAAGGTAAGTTTGGGAGGCGTTACTGCGTTGGCTTTGCAACGCATGCATAGTCAAAAACCGATTAAGTGCCGCCGCCTCACAGTCAAAATCATTGACGTTTTGATGGGCCCCAAGTTTCTCAAAACCAAAGCGTGTCACTTCCGCTGAGAAGCCTCAACAACACTCGGCTCATTCAGCAACCGGCGCAGGCGCGGCAGATCGCGCGGTGGTGCATCCAAAGCTGCTTGAAACTTTGTCCATTGCTCCGCATTCAGGAAAATCCGACTCTGATCCGCCAGCAACTCATCCGCCTTGTTCAGGGCCGCTTGCAATACGAACTCCGAAACCGAACGCTCCTGCGCATGGGCAGCAGCAAACAACTTCCGCTTCGCTTGCGGGGTAAGGCGAAGATCGAGTTTTTCAGAGCGGGCTGGTGTGACGGGCATGAAGTTAAGGTAAGAAATTCGCCCGACAATGTCAAGACAAACTAGCGCTCAATCTCATTCTTCGCCGCCTGTGCCAAAACCGCCGAGCGCGTCAGCTTGCGGCGCTTGGCGGCCTCACGATGGCTCTCAGCATGCCACGTTCGAGTGAGATGTTCGCCGAGACAACCCGCGTATCATTGCGGACCAGCGGCACCAAAGAAAAATACAGGGCAATCGCATATGGCCAAAAAACCCTTCATCCGCCCTTCGGGCGTCTGAGGGAACACTGGTATCACTCAACCCGCTTGTTGGCCTTCTCATAAACTTCGTCGTCTCTTCGCATGCCAACAGCGATGATGAGAATTTCGATTTTGCGCTTTTCGACACGGTAAACAATCCGCGTTGCCCCTGTCCTGAGACGCCGATAACCCGCCAAAGCTCCGTGCAGTGATTTTCCAACTTTGTCGGGTTCGCCGCGAATGAGTCGTTGATCAATAACGCTCTGGATGTTGAGCACTTCAACCCGACCCAAGTGCCTGAAATCATCCTTTACATCAGGGTGATAAACAACCGTCCAGACCATATCAGAGGCTGTCCACGAATGCGTCCATGTCTTTGCGTGTCACATAATCTTTGCGCGGAGTGTCCATGCGCGCACGGGCAACAGCCTCAATGCGAAGATCAGCCAATTCGTCCATCATGGCCTCATAGCGCTCTGTCCCCATCATCACCGCCGTTGGACGATTATCGCGCAT
>JAYUQS010000181.1:0-24002 GCA_043756645.1 Hyphomicrobiales bacterium
GGCACCAACAAATTTGACTCGAAAATCATGGCCGCTGTGCCGCGCTTGTTTATCAAGGTTGGCGCTGAAGGTGTTTATTGTGGCGCAATTCCCCACGCCTCTATAGGCTTCGCATTGAAGATTGATGACGGAGCCAAGCGCGGCGCTGAAGTTGCCGTTGCAAGCATGCTGGCGAAATTGGGCTGCTGGACGAGTGCAGAAAAAACCACGCTGGAAACATTCACACATTTGAGAATGACCAATTGGCGCAAATTGGAAGTGGGCGAAACCCGCGCTAATTTTTGAATTGAGATTTCTTTAAGCCAAGCGAATTGCAGTTACGACAAACGTTGCCGTTGTGTGTAGCCCAGATGGGCATTGAGTGCGGCCAACAATTCTTGCGCCGCTTCAGGAATAACCGTGCCGGGCGGAAACACTGCGGCTGCACCCATTGCCATGAGTTTTGGAATATCGAGAGGTGGAATAACGCCACCCGCAACAACCAGAATATTATCATGCCCCATCGCTGCGAGTGCTGCCTTCAATTCCGGCACATGGGTCAAATGCCCCGCCGCCAGCGAAGACACCCCAACAATATGTACGTTTTCAGCAATCGCTATTGCTGCCACTTCTTCCGGCGTTGCAAACAACTGCCCGACCTTGACGTCAAAACCCAAGTCAGAGAAAGCTGATGCAATCACTTTTTGCCCGCGGTCATGGCCGTCCTGGCCAATTTTAGCGACGAGAATGGAAGGTGCGCGCCCTTCGGATTCTGCAAAAGCTGCCACCGCACGTTTTGCGGCTCGAATTTGTTCGATGTCACGCGGTGTCGCTTCGTAAACACCTTTCGAAATGCGGGGTGTTGCAGAATGGCGCCCCCACACAATTTCAAGTGCCGCTGATATTTCACCAACGGTGGCCAGTGCCCGCGCGGCGTTGACTGAGGCTTCGAGCAGGTTGCCTTTTCCGGTCCGGGCAATAACTGTTAAATCATTCAAACGTGCTGCAACCAAAGCCGCATCGCGCTCCGTTCTCAAGCGTTGCAACTTCTCAATCTGCGTTGCGCGCACCGCCGAATTATCAACTGTCAGAATATCAATAGGCTGTTCTTCGTTGGTCTTGAAACAATTGACGCCCACAACAATCTGCTCGCCTGAATCAATCCGCGCCTGTGTTCGCGCCGCTGCTTCTTCAATCCGCTGCTTGGGAATGCCAGATTCTATGGCCTTTGACATACCGCCCAGTTTTTCGATTTCAGCCAAATGTTCCCGCACCCGCGCAATCAAATCATCGGTCAGCTTTTCAACAAAATAAGATCCACCCCAAGGGTCAATTGAATCACACGTGCCGGCTTCTTCTTGCAGGAACAATTGGGTGTTGCGGGCAATGCGGGCCGAAAAATCCGTCGGCAAGGCCAGCGCTTCATCAAGCGAATTGGTGTGGAGAGATTGCGTGCCGCCCTGCGTCGCCGCCATCGCCTCAATGCAGGTGCGCGTCACGTTGTTGAACACATCTTGCGCCGCGAGACTCCAACCTGACGTCTGGCAATGCGTGCGCAACATCAGCGATTTTTCATCTGCAGGTGAAAACGATTGCATCATCTCCGCCCACAACACCCGCGCAGCGCGAAGCTTGGCCACTTCCATAAAGAAGTTCATGCCAATGCCGAAGAAGAACGAGAGACGCGGCGCAAATTGGTCAATTGTCAGACCTGCAGCAACACCCGATTTCGCATATTCAAAACCATCAGCCAGCGTATAAGCCAATTCCAAATCCGCTGAAGCTCCGGCCTCTTGCATGTGATAGCCGGAAATCGAAATCGAGTTGAACTTCGGCATGTGTGCCGAAGTGTATTCAAAAATATCAGACACAATCCGCATCGATTGTTGTGGCGGGTAAATGTAGGTGTTGCGCACCATGAACTCTTTCAGAATATCATTCTGAATGGTTCCCGAAAGTTTCGACAGCGGCACGCCTTGTTCTTCGCCTGCAACAATATAAAGCGCCATGATTGGTAATACCGCGCCATTCATGGTCATCGACACACTCATTTGATCGAGCGGGATGCCGTCAAATAAAGTGCGCATGTCGTAGATCGAGTCAATTGCTACACCCGCCATCCCAACATCGCCAGATACGCGGGGGTGGTCAGAGTCATAACCACGATGGGTTGCCAAATCGAAGGCAACTGACAAACCCTTTTGACCCGCCGCCAAATTACGGCGATAGAAAGCGTTGGAATCTTCTGCAGTAGAAAAGCCAGCATATTGCCGGATCGTCCAAGGCTGCGAGAGATACATGGTAGAGTAGGGGCCGCGCTTGAATGGCGCTATTCCGGGGAATTCATCTGTATACTGAGGAGTATCACTGGCGTCGTAACGGGGATTGAAGGTGATTGATTCAGGCGCGGGGAAGGGCCCCCTCACCGCTTCGCGGAGCTCCCCCAACAAGTTGGTGGAGCGCGTGAACCTTCGCCCTCCCTCAGCTTCGCTGGGGGAGGTGCCCGAAGGGCGGAGGGGGTCTTCTATCTCGGCTTTCAACTCTCTCGGATTTTTGTATTTCGAAACGCCAATGATTGGTAAAACGTGAGAGACATTGCGATTACCCAACGGCCAGTCGCCGTTTTCAGCCCGGGGCATCAGTTCAAGCGCTTCTTCGTAGATTTCGCGCGTCAAATGCTCGACGTAGCCCGCCCCCGCAGCGGCATCTTCAACCCGCCAGAGATGCGCCTCATGCAACAACACCATCTGCGAATTGCGGGCAACGCGCCGCGCAAATCTATTTGGCTGACCTTGCATGGAAGAAAACGGCATCACCGAAATCGAGTCAGCTCCGCCAAGTCCTGCACCAAAGACAGCAGTCACACCGCGTAGAATATTTGTATGCGCGTCCACCTCAGCCATCATCATGTGTGATGCTTCGGCATGAAGTGCCAATGGCACATCAGGAAGATTGCACTCTGCTAAAATATGTGCCCACAAAATTCTTGCGGCACGAAATTTCGCAAGTGTCGGGAACATCTTTTGAGATGCCGCCAAAGTCATGCTGATAGCTCTTGATCTATGTTCAGCAGGCAAAAACGTCAGTTGTTTGAAACGCTGTTTTGCCAGCGCCAAGGCCGAACCCAACTCTTGTGCATCAGTCAAACCATGGGCATGGCCCATGCGGCCATCGACTTTCATAAAAGGGCCCGTGAAACCTTGGCCATGCAGCACTTCAATCATGCTGACTTCAGAAATCGAAAAATCAATATCGAGTCGCGCCGGGTCAATGGCTTGCCCCATCACTGCCAACCGAATAGCTTCGGCCCCTGACATATCAGAATCGTTGCGAATTGCGAACTGGTGTAACGGCAAATGCTGCAAAACCTTTGCCGCTTCGGCCGACGTGATCACCAAACCATCGGCACCATTTTCCAGATCATCCAGCGCCTGCGCAACATCATCGCGGTCAACCCGTGCAAAGATTTTCCAAGGTGCATGTTTAGCGCGAAAGGCGCGAGGCCCATCGATGCGCCCTTGCAAGGCACTCGCATCAAAATCGCCTTTGCAGCGTTTTAACCAAACATCACGGGTGGCTTTCGGAAACGGGTTCATCTTGAATCAGATATAACTGTTCAGCCCCGGAATATGCGCAGCCGCTTCCCGCACGGCTTTGATGCCTGCCTGATCCTTCGCATAATCAATCGTCAGTGTACCGATTTGTTTGATCTGATCAGTGGTTAAACCAATCGCTTGCAACTTCGTGATCATCGCCAAAGGTCCTCCCATCATGCCGCCAGCGAGGATGCCCATAAAGCCTCCACCACCTGCGCCATCACCACCATGGGTCATCACCAATTCTTTTGCACCTGGCATTTTGGCAAATAAGGCTTCAACTTTCGTCTTATCGCCCTGCGTTGAAACCAGGTTCAGCAATATGCCCACGGCCTTTTCGGCTTTCGCTGCATCAAGGTCCATCGTGGTCGTCATTTTTTCGATCAAATTTTTCATGAAAAGTCCGTTTGTATCTCGCTTCGCTACAGCTATAAGCTGCGACACGATTTGGTAGGGAATAGCACACATGGCCGACAATTCAATTTTTCTGGGTAAAAGCGATAAGCGCGAAGAGCTCTTCTTGGCGCTGGCAAACCGCCACGGCCTTGTAACAGGTGCCACGGGTACCGGTAAAACCGTAACACTCCAGATTATGGCTGAAGGCTTCTGTGCCGCTGGCGTTCCTGTTTTTGCGGCAGACGTGAAGGGCGATTTGTCTGGCATCTGCATGAAGGGCGAACCCAAAGACTTCCTGCTCGAACGCGCCAAGAAAATCGGCTACGACGATTATGGTTTTGAGGAAACCCCAACTATTTTCTGGGACCTGTTCGGAGAGCAAGGTCACCCCATCCGCACCACGGTATCAGAAATGGGTCCGCTGATGTTGTCGCGCCTTATGGGTCTCACAGACGCGCAAGAGGGTGCCCTCAACATTGCCTTCAAAATTGCCGATGAAGAAGGCCTGGCCGTTCTTGATCTCAAAGATTTGCGCGCATTGCTGAAAGACTTGGCCGATCGCGGCAAAGAAATCACAACTGACTATGGCAACATCAACGACACCACCATCGGTGCCATTCAACGCCGCCTCGTTGTGATTGATGAACAGGGCGGTGATAAGTTCTTCGGTGAACCAGCGCTTGATATCAAAGACCTGATGCGCACAACACGTGATGGTCGCGGGTACATGAATATTCTCGCCGCTGATAAACTGATCAACAGCCCAATGCTCTATGCGACATTCTTGCTGTGGCTGCTGTCTGAGCTGTTCGAGGAATTGCCGGAAGCAGGTGACCCTGAAAAGCCAAAGCTGGTGTTCTTCTTCGATGAAGCGCATTTGTTGTTCTCCGATGCGCCTGATGGTCTTTTGCAAAAAATTGAACAAACGGTGAAGCTTATCCGCTCCAAGGGTGTGGGTGTTTATTTCGTCACACAAAATCCGCTCGATGTGCCGGAAGGCGTTCTGGCGCAAATGGGCAATCGTGTGCAGCATGCGCTGCGCGCTTATACGCCGCGTGAACAAAAGGCCGTGCAAACTGCGGCTTCGACGTTCCGGCCCAATCCAAAATTCAAAACCGAAACTGCCATTACTGAATTGGGCAAGGGCGAAGCTTTGATTTCTGTCCTTGATCCCAAGGGCGTTCCCACAATGGTTGAGCGCACCTTGATCCGCCCGCCATCATCACGCCTCGGCCCCATCACTCCGGCTGAGCGGGAGAAAATGATGAAGGCCTCACCGGTTTACGGCCAGTATGAAGAAGCTGTTGATCGTGAGTCGGCTTATGAAAAACTTTCCGGCAAAGCCAAACAGCGCGCCGCCGCCCAAGCTGAAGAGGCTGAAGCCAAAGAAGAAGCCAAGGTTGCCAAGCGCGAAACTTCAACCGCCCGCCGCGAACCGCAATCCGCCTCTGATCGTTTTGTCAAAGGTGTCGCCGGTTCCGTCGGCCGCCAAATTGGTACGTCGGTGGCGCGCTCAATCGGCAATGCCTTGATACGCGGGCTTTTGGGTAGTTTGACGCGCAGATAACGCAACCGTGTTGTGATGTGTAAAGCCAAATCTTGAGGGTTAGCGTAACTATGTCCTAAAGGAGACCCATCATGATCCGTTCACTCGTCGCCACGACTGCCCTTGCAATCGCCTTCCTCGCCGCCCCCGGCGTTCAAGCCGCCGAAGAAACCGCGATTTTCGCAGGCGGTTGCTTCTGGTGTGTTGAAAAAGACATGGACCACGTGAAGGGCGTCAAATCCACAGTTTCAGGCTATGCCGGCGGTACCAAGAAAAATCCGACTTACGAAAATCACAAAGGTTACACCGAAGGCCTGAAAGTGGTGTTCGATAATGAAGTGATTTCCTATGAAGCCCTCACCGCCCATTTCCTCCGCACCATTGATGTGACCGATGGCGAGGGACAGTTCTGTGATCGCGGCTATAGCTATATTCCGGCGCTTTTCCCGGTTGATGAAAAACAAAAGAAAGCCGCTAAAGCTGCTTTGAAAGAGGCTGAAAAAGATCTGGGCCAGCCTGTTGCGGTTTTGCTGGGCGATAACCCGAGTTTCGCTGACGCAGAAGATTATCACCAAAATTACTACCTCGGTGAAGGCCGTGTTTTGTCGCGTTTCGGCCTCGTTAAACAATCCGACGCCTATGCCGGATATCGCAAGGGCTGTGGCCGCGATGCACGGGTAAAGCAGCTCTGGGGCGAAAAGGCATACTCGTTCCCAGTGGGCGGCGAGGCGAGTTAATCAACAAACGCCCACACGAACCTACGTTAGGAAAATAACACTTGACACCGCGCGGTTCATTGGCTATATTTCGCCACACTCCAGAAATGTAACAACACGTCTGCGCCACCCAACAACAGTTTTGAGCCCATCAGGAAAACGACGTTGACGGCGATTGCGTCCTAAGTTGTACATAAATACAACTCTTTTTGGATCACATATGCACATCACAAACCTTCGTAAAGTCGGCGGCTCCGTCATGTTGGCGGTTCCACCTGCGTTGCTTGATGTTCTTCATCTGAAGGTGGGCGCGTCCGTAGGCCTTGCGGTTGAAGAGGGGCGCTTGATTGTTGAGGTCTCGCCGAAAGCACGTTTTACCATGACTGAATTGCTTGCTGCTTCCGATTATTCCACGCCGATTTCAAGCGAGGATTTGGAGTGGCGTGAAGCACCCGCTGTTGGAACAGAACTGCTGTGAAGCGCGGCGACATTTATCTGGTGTCGCTCAACCCCGCACTCGGACACAAACAACAAGGCCATCGCCCCGTATTGGTCATCTCGCCAGATGATTTCAATGCGGCAACCACATTACCTGTGGTGCTGCCAATCACCAACGGCGGAAACTTCGCCCGCCGCCAAGGTTTTGCAGTCGAAATTCAAGGTATAAAAACCACGGGAATTGTCCGCTGCGATCAACCTCGCGTTCTAGATATACCGGCATGCGGCGGTCGCAAGGTTGATATACTGCCGGAGGAGTTGTTGAATGAGGTGATGGCGAAAGTGCTGACGATTTTTGAAAGAATGGAAAAATAAAGGGAAGCGTCCCCTTTGTTTTTCCCTTTGTTTTTTTACGAAAGTGAGACACGGCGTGACATGATGGGCGGACGGCTTGAGGCCAATCTAAAACGAGCGTAGTATGTAGGTTCGGGGGCAGCTGGAGGTACACCATGTCTGCTATGCCCCAAGTTCCCCAAAGCTGGCCGCGCGATCCAATCGTCATGCAGAATGCGTTGATGGATTCTCAGAGGTGGAAAAATGTCAACATTCGCGAGGGCGACGTCATCATAGCAAGTTATGGCAAGTCGGGCACGACTTGGGTCCAGCAGATCGTGGGACAAATCTTGTCAAGGGGCGATCCTGCTACCGAAGTGGCCAAGGCGTCGCCGTGGGTGGACATGCGCCTTGTTCCACCTGAGGTCTATTTCGCGCTTGAGGCTTCTGGCAAACGGCGCTTTTTCAAAACCCATTCTCTCCCGCATGCCATACCCCATTCCCCCTTAGCCAAATACCTTTATGTAGGGCGTGACGGGCGCGATATATGCTGGAGTTTGCACAATCACTTTTCGTCATTCACAGATGACTTCCTGAGTACCTTGAATAGTGTCCCCGGTCGCTTCGGGCCGCCACAGGTGCGAGGCGCTGCTGATGTGCATCAGTTCTACACCGATTGGATTGAGCGGGACGGAACACCGTCGTGGTCATTTTGGGAGAATATCAGGTCTTGGTGGGAGGCCCGGACCTTTCCGAATGTGCAGCTGATACATTTCAATGATCTGAAGGCTGACTTGGAAAAGTCAGTGAACGAGGTGGCCGCGTTTCTAGGGGCGCCACTTGACGGTCGAGACATTCCGAAAATCCTCAGGCATTGTTCGTTCGCGTACATGAAAGATAACGCTGCTTCAAGTGCACCACGGGGTGGCGATGCATTTGTCGGCGGTGCCAAAACCTTTATCAACAAAGGCACCAACGGTCGTTGGCGAGATGTGCTGTCTGCATCTGAAATAAGTGACTATGAAAGCAGAGCGCTAGCAGAGCTGGGGCCTGAATGCGCTGAATGGTTACAACACGGTGGCACTGTGGAGTAGCTGTTGCACCATCAAAGGGGAAGCTTCCCATTTTGACGGCGTGGCGGTCAGGATTGTCGTCCATCACGCCGCACGTGGCTCACTTTAGGGGTGCAGTCCAGAAGCGTCGCCTTTATCCTGCGCAATATTGTGAAGTGTCGCCATGCTCCGCCAATCCGGACCTATCATTCGCTACTGCCACTGACATTGCTGTTGCGCTAAAGGTGAGCCGATGATACGACTGGCTCTGGCGTTGAACTCAACTGTTGGGGATTGTTCCATCCCGCAAAAAGGTGTCAATCATGCCCGACTTCTGGTTCTCTATTGGCAGCACTTATACATATTTGTCTGTGATGCGGCTGGCTCAGGTCGAGCGTGACACCGGGATCACTTTCCGTTGGCGGCCCTTCAATGTGCGATCCATCATGATCGAAATGGATAACATCCCCTTCGCGAAGAAGCCGATAAAGGCCGCCTACATGTGGAGGGATATTGAACGACGTTCGAAGCTGCGGGGGCTTTCGCCAAAGTTCCCTGTGCCTTATCCCCTTGCGGAGTTGGAGAGAGCCAACCGCGTCGCATGCATTGGGGCAGCAGACGGGTGGTGTGCTGCCTACGTCCGCTCAAGTTATCGGCGCTGGTTCGAGGCTGGACAACCGGCAGGGAGCGAACCAAATATTTCTGAGAGCATCAAAGATGCAGGCGCCGATCCGGGCACGATCTTAAAGCGAGCTGATGCAGAAGAGGGAAGGCTGGGACTCATCGCCGCGACTGAAGAAGCCAAAAGCCTTGGAATCTTCGGTTCACCGAATTTTGTTGTCGGCCACGAATTATTCTGGGGCGATGACAGGCTTGAAGACGCCATTGCATATGCAGGTGAAAACGGCGACGCTTCCCGTTAATTTGAGCTGATGGAGGGTGGATGAAGAGGCAGTCTCACCAGACAAATCATGCAACGAAAGTGTTGCGGCATAGGCGACTATGATCCTGCGCTGACCAATCTTGCCAGAGGATTGGACACAATCATCGACACAAGTTCCGATTGTTTGTTGCATCCGGTTTTCAGAAACACGGACTGCAATTGGCTTTTTGCGGTGTTGGGAGAAATCCCAATGCTGTGGGCGGCGTCAACCATGCTGCGACCTTCGACGAGTTGAGCCACCAGTTTGGCTTCCGCTGGCGTAAAATCAAACAGCGCTGCAATATCCCCGGCGCTCGGTTTCAGCTTCGCATCGGGATCCGAGAACAGGATAGCCACGGCGGATTGTTCTGTTCCCAAACCCAATCCAGTGGACATGAAGGGAATGATGCTGACCGCAAGCGGGCGTTCAATCGGATCAAGCAAGGCAATGACGCCGCCGGGGATCAGCGCGTCACTCATATCAAGGCTCGCGGCTTTACCGACACGCTGCTCAAAAGCCGGTTGCAGAGCTGGGTAAATTGGTCTGACCCGACCATTTGAATAGGTCAGCCATCGTGATGATCGCAGCAGTTTGTCGGCCAGTCCGTTGACATGCAGTGGCCTGCAGGATTTATCGACAAGAATAAAGCCCACGTTCAGTTTACTGAGCAATTCAAAGGTCTGGGCCTCACGACCGACAAGGGTTCCGATCTTGTCGGCAAGCTGGCACGCCCGCACCAGATGTTGCAGCAATATCGAAAACACACGTTTGTCTTCTTCACTGAACCCATCGGAGCCGAAGGATTTGTGCAGTCCAACCGCCACCGCAAGATTGCCGCGCACGGGCGCTGTTCCACCCAGAAAATGATAGATGCCGACACGCTTGCACCAATCTGCCCGAAATTCGGTTTTCTCGAACTCACTTGTCTCGATCAGTTCACCGCCATGACGCACAAACAATCCATTCTTGTTTTTGGCGTTTTGATACCAGGGATTTTGATTGTGGTAGTGCAAACGATAATCACTGCGCGCCTGCGGATCAAAATTGGCGCTGGTGCCAAGCATTTTGACGAGATCACCACTGCGGTGGTCCGACACGAACAGCAAGGCGCTGCCGATATCCATGGCCTTCTGCACAACGTCCACCACAGCAGCCAATTTGTCCGGGTCAGCGGCAGCTTCGTAAATCTGCCCCACCACGTCCAAAAGTTTTTCATCTGTCCATTGCTGTGACATGTCCGGGAGATTTCAGCACATTCGCCTGTGTCCGGTCAAACATCACCCGTTCGGGTGAAACACGCCATCGCGTTTGCTGTCATCTTTCACAACAGGAATTGAAACAAAGGAGACGCAGATCATGAAATACATGCTGACATGGCACGAACGCAGCCACGGTTCGGCCGCCGAATATGAAAATGCCCAGAAGCGAATTCTCGGCGTCTTCAGACATTGGCAACCGCCAACAGGCTTCAAGATCGAAGGCTTTTACGTCCGTCTGGACGAATGGGGTGGCCACATGTTGGTGGAGTGTGACGACGCCTTGGCCGTACACAAACTCTGCTCAACCTTCCCGGCCTTCCGATTTGAAGCAGCGCCTGTTTTAGCCATCGAAGACGCAGTGCGCGTCGAGCTGGAAGCCATCGCATGGCGCGATCAACTGGCCGTCTGATTTTCCGCAACACCTGGATTACGGTGCCAGTGCACTTTATTGTGACCAGTCTTTCTAAACAAAGAGGACACCTTCCATTTGGCATCAAGACAGGTACAAATGCCGAGGCCCCTGAATCTGCTTGACTGTTTTTGTCGTTCTTTGAACCATTGTCTGAAACAGGGCGATTGACCTGCTTGCCTTCATCTCCTCGGCCATCAGTTGAGCTTGTTCGGAGCAAACGGCCGAAAGTACCAGCCTCCGGTGATCTTTGCGTTGGGTTTGGAACATCGATCTCTTGCTGTCTCTCCCGCGCCTATCTATAGTCGTGGCATGTTGAAACAACTTCCCATCAATATGCTTTGGGTTTCCGAAGATCTGTCGCGTTTGGCGCGGCTCAGTTTGACCAGTTTTCTGAAACATGGTTTTCGCGTGACCCTGTGGAGCTATGAGCCGGAGGCCCATGCCTTGTGTGGCGCAGGCGTGCGTGATGCAGCAGAAATTCTACCCGAGGGCCGGGATGCGGATTCATCCTTTGCTTACCTCTCCAGTCTTTTCCGCTACCGCGTTCTGGCTGATATGGGCGGGGTGTGGTCGGATATGGATGTTGTGGCTTTGACGGATTCGCCAGATATCCGCGCCATGCCTTTGCTGGCGTCCGAAAAGCGCAGGCCCTTTCGCTACGAGGAGCCGACGGCCACGGACGACAATCTGACCCAGATCACCAATTGCTTTATGGCAAACCCGGAGCCCGTGGCGGGCGACCTGTGGCACCGCGCGGCAGAACTGGTGGCCAATCTCAAACCTGAGGACCAGACGTGGGAGAATGTGGGCCCGCATATGCTCAACCGCCTGATGCTGGAAGACCCGGCGCACGGCGTCACCATTCTCGATACCCCTATGGTTGACCCCGTCTCGTGGTGGAATGTGCCAAGCGTCTTTATGGAAGCACGCGATCCGCCGCCGTCGCCTTTCATGCATATGTATGCTTCGATCTGGGCCAAGCGCGGCGTGAATGCCGATGACGCCTTCCCCGTCGATTCAATGGCAGGCCGCTTGTGGCGCAGTTACGGTCTGTAAGGGCGGTTCCGTTCTTCATCAGGTCTATCGCGGATGATAAATAATGGTTTGGAGACGAGACTTTTAACCAGAGCATGGTCGGGTATTAGACCGTTACCAATCAAAGGGGACGCTTCCCTTTCGCGTCGCGCTTGTATTTTTCTCTGAGTTCAGTTGTAAATTTTTGCAATGCTGCCGCACTGCGCAGGCCTCTGCTATCGCGGATATCTATCATGAATATAGTGTCATCTATCACCGTATGGAGAATTGAGAAAGCGCTGGGCGTGATGTGAATTTCGCGGGCTTCTGAAAAATCCTCAAATAGTTCCCCGGCTTGGGGATATTGTTTGAGACGTTGTTTGGCTTTTTCGAATTTTCGAATGCGGCCACTCTATCCGGCTGCGGTTGCGTTTGAAAATATCGCTTCATCAATATCAGACCGGGTTTTGCTGTTTCAAGATACCGTATTTTCATAAGTGGTTATCAAGCTTTCGCCTCGGGGAATGTTGTATCTTCTGGATTGCGAAGCCAAGCGTCGATGTCTTCCTCGGAAATTGAATGACCCGCCTTTGCAAGTTCCAACCCGACAAACACAAGATCACGCGTGGCCTCGCTCTCTTCCACTAAGTTTTGAATGGCGAGGTTTACGACACAAGATGCGGAGCTTTTGTCCCGCGCCATCAGTTCCCACCTTTCAAATAATCTCATCCTCATCCGGCGTCGCCAAGATCGGTGCTTTCGCCTTCGTCTTGATCCTTGCCACATGGAACAGCGCGTCGCCCCGGTTCACGATCGGCAGATTTGTGCGGCCAATGATGATGCCGTCGTCTTCGGCGAAGACGGGAACTGTGACTGTGCCCAAGGGATCAGTGATGATGGCGATGGGTTCTTTGAGGCCAACTTTGTCGCCCACCTGCCGCACCGAATGCAATATCCCGCCTTCGGGTGCCCGCACCCATAAGCTGCTGGAAGAATGCGTGACTTTTGTATGGTCGGGAATGCGCGGTGCTGACGTGATCATGCCGATGGTTTGCATCACGCGCAGCACACCTTTGACGCCCGCATCAATCGCCGCTTCATCAAAGCGCAGCGCCTCGCCACCTTCATAGAGCAGCACGTGTACACCCTCATCTTTGGCACATTGACGCAAAGAACCTTCACGCAATTTCGACGTCAGAATAACCGGTGGAGCAAAGGCTTCGGCCAGTCTTGCCAATTCATCGTCACCGGGCGAAATGCGCACCTGTGGTAAATTGGTGCGGTGAAGGGCGGCGGTGTGCAAGTCGATGCCATATTGCGAGCGCTTGACCACTTCGCGGAAAAACAAATCCGCCAGCAAGCTTGAGAGCGAGCCTTGGTCGGAGCCAGGGAATGAACGGTTGAGATCGCGTCGGTCCGGCATATAGCGGGAGTGGTTGAGAAAGCCGAACGCGTTGACGATGGGCACCGCAAGCAAAGTGCCGGAGATGGTCGTCAATTCGTCACGCGCCAAAACCCGGCGGATGATTTCCAATCCTAAAATTTCATCGCCATGCACAACGCCCGACAGGAACATCACGGGGCCATTGCCGCCATGTACCACATGCACAGGCAAATTCATACGCGTGGCATTGGCCAATGTTGAGACTTCGAGATTGATGGTTTCGCGGGCTCCCGCAGCCACCGTCACATCGCCAATCGCAAAGCCGCTCATCCCTTGCCCCTGGTTTTGGTTTTGCCAGGCTTGGCGTTCTTTTCCAGAAAGCGAATAATCTCGCCCGCCACATCTTTGGACGAAGCACCTTCAATGCCTTCAAGCCCCGGTGATGAATTGACTTCCATCACCACCGGCCCATGTTTGGAGCGCAGTAAATCCACCCCCGCCACATTCAATGCCATGGACTTGCAAGCTTTCAGAGCCGCATTTTTTTCAGCTGCCGAAAGTTCGGTAATCACTGCGGTGCCTCCGCGGTGCAGGTTGGAGCGGAATTCACCATCAGGGCCTTTACGCTCCATCGCCGCCACAATTTTTCCGCCGACAACAAAGGCGCGCACATCGCGGCCCTCAGATTCGCCGATGAATTCCTGCACGAGAATATTGACGTTCACACCGTGAAAGGCCTCAATCACCGACTTTGCAGATTTATGGGTTTCGCCCAACACCACACCAATGCCTTGTGTGCCCTCCAGCAATTTGATGACGACAGGCGCACCGCCCACCATGTCCAAAACTTCATTGGTATGATCAGCAGAATTGGCAAAAGCCGTGACCGGCAGGCCCACGCCATCCCGGGCCAGCAATTGTAAACAGCGGAGTTTATCACGCGAGCGGCCAATGGCCACCGACTCATTCAAGGGGTAGACTCCCATCATCTCAAATTGCCGGAGCACGGCCAGACCATAAAACGTATGCGATGCCGCAATGCGGGGAATGACGGCGTCAAAACCTTCAAGCTTCTCGCCTTTGTAGCGAAGCTCAGGTTTGCGCGATGTAATGTTCATGTAGCAGCGCAGATAATCAATCGGCACAATCACATGGCCGCGCGCTTCTGCCGTTTCGATTAATCGCTGGTGTGAATAAAGTTTCGGGTTGCGCGTGAGCAGAGCAATTTTCATGGAGCAATTTTCCGTTTGGTAAATACAAATGTTTTGGCCGGATTCACAACAAACAATCCTTTTAAACTGTTGCGCCCCAAAAGCATGGGCACATCCATGTCGGCTCGATCTGTCAGTGTGATGTCTGTTTTTAACATTGTGCTGCCGATTTGAACTGTGGCACGGATGACAGCGCGAGTCTCGCTCTGCCCGTTGGAACTCTTAACCCGTTTATGCCCGACGGAAGGAGCTGCAAAGCGCTTGCCATCAATGACAAAACGCACCCGCTTGCCAACAACTTCAATCTCATCAGCATGAAGTGCTGAGGTGCGGGCACCAGTGTCGATTTTTGCAATCAGCGGCCCCAGTTTTAGTTTGGGAAATGAGACGAACTCCTTCCAACCGAGTGTTGGAAGGGTCAGCATCATGGGGCGTTTGAGAGCAATCATAGGCCAGTCTTAAATCATCGTGTTGGAAACACCAACACTTGCACGCCCTCATCCGCCCTGTCGGGCACCTTCTCCCGTTGGAAGTAACGGGAGTAGGCTTGTTCGATCTGCCTTCTCCTGTTACTTCTAACGGGAGAAGGTCCCGAAGGGAGATGAGGGAATGAGCGCAAAAATCTAGGGTTTCGCGATCACCGTCCCCACGTCAGTTCCAAAACCCGCAACCAGTTTTTATAAGCGATCTTCTCCACCAGCCTGTCGCCAAAACCGGCGGCTCGCATGGCGGCGACCAATTTGCTCACACCTGTCACATTGCCAATAAAAGCTGGAATGCGCGCGCCATCGAAATCGCTGCCCAATCCCACGCAGTCTTCGCCGGCATATTTCAGCATGTGTTCGAGATGGCGGATCATGACCGACGGGTCGGTCATTGAATCCCAGCGGCCATCGGGGCGTAAAAATCCGGTGGCGTAATTGAGGCTGACCATGCCCCGCGATTCACCGATGGCCAGCAGTTGTTCATTGGTGAGGTTGCGCGACGAAGCCGAAATGGCATGCGCATTCGAATGTGTCGCCACCAAAGGTGTCGTTGATAACTTTGAGACGTCCCAAAAGCCGCGCTCGTTGAGATGGGAGAGATCAATCATGATGCGCATGCGGTTGCATTCGCGGACCAGAGTGGCTCCGGCTTCAGTGAGGCCCGCACCAGTGTCGGGAGAGGATGGAAAACGGAAAGGCACACCCTCGCCAAAAGCGTTCGGTCGTGACCATACGGGCCCAATAGAGCGGAGCCCCCGGTCATAAAGCGCTTGCAAATTTGAAAGGTCGGGTGCGATGGCCTCTGCACCTTCGATATGAGTGACGAAAGCCAGTTTGCCGGCAGCCATGGCGTTACGAATGTCTTGTGCTGTGTTGCACAATGCGACGCGGCCTTTGGCGAGTGCCACAATCTCATCGCGCAAATCCAACATGCCCGTGGCGGAAGCGAGTGCCGTCTGTTGTGCTAAGGCTGCGTCATAAGGTGGGTTCAGGTCGTCATCGTCTGAGCGTGAGTCAGCTTGCGATGGTGAGAAGATTGCGAAAAAACCACCTGCCATTTGCCCCGCAGTAATGCGCGGTAAATCCATATGGCCCAAACCATCGCCATCAACAAAATCTTGCGCGGCGACTGCTGATTTTTTCAGCCAGAGGCGGAGCAGAACGTCGTTATGACCGTCGAAGATGGGGGGCATGGGAAAAACGATGAAGTGGGCCCCCTCAGTCCTTCGGACAGCTCCCCCAACAAGTTGGTGGAGCGCCGTGACTACGCCCTCCCTCAGCTTTGCTGGGGGAGGTGGCCGAAGGCCGGAGGGGGACGCTTAATCAAGCCTTGGCATACATCTCGGCGACGTAATCCCAGTTCACCAAATTATCAACGAAGGCTTCCAGATATTTTTGGCGCGCATTGCGATAGTCGATGTAATAGCTGTGTTCCCACACATCGCAGCCCAAAATGGGTGATGCGCCGTGCATCAGGGGGTTTTCACCGTTTGGTGTTTTCGAAATTACAAGTTTGCCATCCTTCACCGAAATCCAGCACCAGCCGGATCCGAATTGCGTCAGGCCAGCCTGCACGAAATCAGCGCGCATTTTGTCGTAGCCGCCAAGATCAGACTCAATGGCTTTTTCCAAAGCACCCGGAATTTTTTTGCCGCCGCCATTGGGCTTCATCCAGCTCCAGAAATGATTGTGATTGTAATGCTGACCCACATTGTTGATGAGGCCTGCGGCCTTTTCAGCAAAAGCGGCTTTACAAATGTTTTCCAGCGATGCGGAAGCCAGTGGCGAGTCCTTCAACAGGTTATTGCCATTGGTCACATAGGCCATGTGATGCTTGTCGTGGTGAAACTCTAGCGTTTCCTTTGACATATAGGGGCCAAGTGCATCGTAAGCGTAGGGCAGGGCGGGCAGTTCTAAAGCCATTGTCGTTCTCCATTTGGGCTGATTACTCCAATCTAGGCCTTCAAAGCAACAGATGCAAGGAAAGCACTGTTATTTGCCGGTCACACAAATTTGCCAGCGACAAAGCTTCGAAACGTGTATGTGAACACTCAGCAAATCGCTCTTATGCGGGGGAATCAACTTGTTTCAAGATAAGAACGGCACAAATCCGGCGGAACTACGCGCGTCGGTTGTCGAGATGTATAATCATTGCCGCGAATATATGGTAGCAGATGATGCGAAAGCCTGGTGGCAGGTGATTTCCACTGCGGCAATTTTCTTCCCCATCGTTGGTGCCATGCTTTGGTTAAACCCTTTGGAAAACCCGTTTGCATTGTTGCTTGCCATTCCCGCTGGCGGATTGTTAACCCGTTTCTTCGCTTTGCAACATGATTGCGGCCACGGGTCGTTTTTCTCTTCAAAGCGCACCAATGAAATTATGGGCCAAGTGCTCAGCTTGCTGACGTTCACCCCTTATGATCATTGGCGGGAGTCGCATGCGCAACATCATGCGGGTTCAGGCAATCTCGAACGCCGCGGCGTTGGTGATGTCGAAACCATCACGGTGGCAGAGTTCAAAAATCTGTCGCCATTGGGACAGCTTCAATATCGCGTCACGCGCCACCCATTCGTTTCACTCTTCATTGGTCCACCACTTTATTTTCTGATTTTACAACGCTTGGCTTTAGGTTCCAATTTGAACCGTAGATCTGCCATGCCCGGTCTTATGATGCATAATCTGGCGTTGGTTGCATTCTACGGCAGCTTATGCTGGCTCTTGGGGACCGCGCTTGTTTTGTCAGTTGTTTTGACTTCAGCCATTGTTGGCGCGTGGATTGGTGGTTGGTTGTTCTTTGTACAACATCAATTCGAAGAAACCCTTTGGGAAGGTGCCGACAAATGGGACGTGAAACTTGCGGCCCTTAAAGGCTCATCACATTTGCAGATGCCGACATTCTTAAATTGGATGACTTGTGATATCGGCCTGCATCACATCCATCATCTTTCAAGCCGCATCCCGAATTATCGTTTGCGCGCTTGTTTGGCAGCCTGTGAAGCTTTGCAGAACGTGGCCCCAAAACTCAGTCTGTGGCGCGGCTTGGCGTCCATTAATCTCGCTTTATGGGATGAGGCAGAACGCCGCCTCATCTCGTTTCGCGAGTATAAATTGCGCCACGTTTAAGGGCGTAAAATCGGAACTCCATTAAGCGCTTGTAGGTAAGTGAAAACAGTTGCGATTGTTACGGCAACCGCAACGCTCCATACCACACTGCGTTTTCTGCTCAATGCCGCAAAGGGCACGATTTGCATCGCATGCAATCCAATGAAATGCGCAACACGCAAATCACCGCCGGTCGTTGACCATTTGAAAATTGGTAATCCGGTCGCGTCGGTCAAGTCTCCGCCGATCCAGTGGTTGGAATTTCCGCCGAGTGTGAAGCCCACAATTAACGAGGTCATTGCAGCAAGGATAAAACCAATCGCAACACTTGTCGTCCAAATATCCTCACGCTTCGAACGCCAAATCTTCCAGCCGACAATTGCGGGTGCCACAACCAACACGACCGATGCACCCGCCATCATTGAGTAGAGTGCTGCATTCAATGGTGTTCCGACATTGAAATGAGATGCTTCACCGCGTGCTGCCCGAAAAGTTATATAAAGAAGTTCAAACCAAGCCGAAGCGATCAAGGCCCGGTTCGCCCATCGAATGGTGCGGTTTTCGCGCAAATTCTCTTCGACCAGAGACATGGCCCATGCCACAGTCAAAAATTGAACGGCAAGAGAGAGAAAAAACTTTCCGGGCTTCATCCAGACACTTGCGCCGTTGAATTGCCGCGCATCGAAGCTCTGGAGTAAGAGGCACAGTCCAAAACACAAAAGCATCACAGCGGCATGCAGTGAAAGTGCCTTTGAACCTTTGAATGCAGATTGGAAAAATATAAAGAGCCGGCTTTCAAAAATTGAATAAGAAGGAATGGCGAGAGTGTTCATGCTGTGACCTCAAATTGTGGGGACAAGAGAAAACGGGTAACTTCGAAGGCGAGCAAACCCAGAGGACCGAACAGAAAGGTCATGGGTAAAATGGCCAGCAGCGGCCAACGCGGCAGACCAGCGCGCATCATTTGACGCGCAATCCAACAACCGACGAACAAATCGAACGCCAAATAATGTACCCAACCGGCCAGCGCCGCCCAATCCGAGGTAAAAAGTAACTTTACATTGGAAAGACTGTCAAAGCCGCCTTCCGCATTGGCGAAAAAGAAAACGATCAATGCAGTGTAGATGACTGAGAAAAACAAAGGAATCCATCGCCCCAAGAATTGGTCACGCAGCCAGTCCATGCGCCGCCAAACGGCAAATAATAAGCCGATCCAGCATATCAATGCTGTTGAATTTACAATTGAAAAGACCACTTCAGCCGTCATGCAAACCTCCTGAACTTGACAGTGGAAACATATATGTTCGAACTTTCAGGCGGCGTCAACATATTTTTACATTGTCAAGATTTCAGCACTGCTCTATGGCTAGCAAGATGGGCGAAACAACAAAAACTCCTTACCACCACGGCGATCTGCGTGAGTCGCTTCTGTTCGCAGCCGCGCAGGCCTTGGCCGAACTGCCTTTGCACAAATTGACTTTGCGTGAAATTGCGCGCCGCGCCCAGGTTTCGCATGCGGCACCAAAACACCATTTTTCTTCACTAGGGCAGTTACTGGGTGAAGTTGCCGCACGGGGTTATGAGGATTTTGTGACAAAGATTGGCGCTGCTGCGGACCGGGCTGCCGACCAATCACCTGTCGCCCGGCTGACCTCAATGGTGCGGGCCTATTTGCGTTTTGCGGTCGAAAATCCGGCCGTCTATGGCCTGATGTTTGGCAAACGTGAGAACGTGGTTGAAACGACACCGCATCTTGCAACGGCCATGCTGGCAGCATGGACGCAATTGGAACATCAGGTAGCCGCAGTCACCGGGCCTGCCCGCGCGCCCTATGGTGCTGTCACAGTTTGGGCCAACGTGCACGGCCTTGCCATGCTGCGGCTTGATCGCAAGCTGCCGCCCCATGTGAGCCCTGATATTGCAATCGAGAATCTGACTCGCAGCCTCATGGCCGGACTGAAGGCTGAGTTCTGATGGAGATTGAACTTACCACTTTGGCGCTCTTAGCCTGTGTTGGTTTGGTTGCGGGCTTTGTTGATTCCATTGCAGGTGGCGGTGGGCTTTTGGCATTGCCGTCTCTGTTGCTGGCGGGTCTTGATCCTGTGTCGGCCTTGGCCACCAATAAACTGCAAGGCACGTTCGGTACAGGATCTGCCACGCATACGTTTTGGAAGAAGGGGTTGCTGAAACCCGGCAATCACAAAGCCGAGATCGCTTGCGTTTTTACAGGTGCCGCTTTGGGTGTCGTGGCGGTCAATTACGTGCCAACACAGGTGCTGCAAAATATCATGCCGGTGTTGCTCATGTTGGTGGCTATATATTTTGCCTTCGCGCCAAAGCTATCCGTAGACGGATCAATTCCGAAACTTGCATTGGGCTTGTTCTCGTTTTTCATGGCACCATTGATTGGATTTTATGACGGCATCTTCGGCCCCGGCACCGGCTCGTTTTTCATGGTTGCCTTGGTGGCGTTGTTTGGTGTCGGCCTCATCGAAGCCACGGGCCGCACCAAGCTCTTGAACTTCACATCAAACATTGCCGCACTGCTGATGTTCATCCTCAGCGGAAAAATAGTTTGGGTCATTGGACTGAGCATGGGCGTGGCACAGTTGATAGGTGCGCAACTCGGTGCCCGCGTCGCCATCGCAAATGGGGCGAAAATCATTCGCCCGCTGTTGGTTGTGATGTGCGTGGCGATGGCAATCAGGCTTTACATAAACGCCTGAATGCCGGTTTGCGCGCGGCCCAAAATTAACGCGTGCACATCATGCGTACCTTCGTAAGTGTTCACGGTTTCCAAATTCACCATGTGGCGGATGACGTGATATTCCTCAGAAATACCATTGCCGCCGTGCATGTCCCGCGCCATGCGTGCGATGTCCAAGGCCTTGCCGCAATTGTTGCGCTTCATCAGTGAAATGGCGGGAGGAGCAATGGTGCCTTTCTCAAGCCCGCGGCCCAGCGCCAATGCGCCGTGCAAACCAAGTGCGATTTCAGTTTGCATATCAGCCAGTTTTTTTTGCACCAATTGAGTGGCAGCCAGGGGCTTGCCGAATTGTTTGCGGTCCAAAGTATATTGTCGTGCGCGGTGCCAACAATCTTCAGCAGCCCCCATCACACCCCAAGCAATGCCAAAGCGCGCCTTGTTCAAACACGAAAACGGCCCGCCCAAGCCTCGTGCTTTTGGCAGCAAATGCTCTTCCGACACCTCAACATTTTCGAGAACAATTTCACCGGTGATCGAAGCGCGCAAAGAAATCTTGCCCTTGATTTCAGGCGTTGAAAACCCTTTCATGCCCCGCTCAACAATGAAACCACGGATCTCATTGTCAAGCTTGCCCCACACAACTGCAATGTCAGCGATGGGCGAATTGCTGATCCACATTTTGGAACCGTTCAACACATAGCCACCTGCTGATTTCACAGCCCGGGTTGTCATGCCACCGGGGTCAGAGCCAGCTTCGGGTTCGGTCAAGCCAAAGCAACCGACGTGTTCACCTGTGGCCAATTTTGGCAAGTACTTTTTCTTTTGCGCCTCAGAACCAAATTCTTCGATGGGGTGCATGACAAGCGAGTTCTGCACGCTCATGGCCGAGCGATAACCGGAGTCAATGCGCTCCACTTCCCGCGCCACCAAACCATAGGCCACATAACCAAGCCCCGAACCGCCATGATCCTCAGATGTCATCACGCCAAGAAAGCCCATCTCGCCAAGCTCATTCATGATCTCACGATCAAAGCGCTCTTCACGAAACGCCGACTTTATGCGAGGTGCCAGTTTATCAGCACAGAAAGCCCGAGCCGAGTCGCGGATCATCCGCTCATCTTCCGTCAGGTGACTCTCAAGATCGAGCGGGTCTTCCCAGTTAAAGTCAGAGGTTTTGGCCATGGTGGTTCTCTTCTGATTTGCATTCATAAGTTATCGATTTCATACGAAAACTGTAATTCGACAGCATTGAATTACAAAAAACGCTAAGTTTTGTAATTTACATCAGTAGTACTACAAAAAATCTCAATTTTTATACTTCACCTAATCAACCCACTCAGCGCCTTAAACTCCGCCGTCCCCGCCTTCTCCAGCAGCTCAAACACTACCATTTCCGTATTCACCACCTGCACCCCAACCCCACGCATGCGCTCGAAGGCCAGCGTGGCAGACTCTTGCTTTCGCGATGACATGGCGTCGGTCACGGCGAAAACGCCAAAACCCGCATTGGCCAAGTCGATGCAGGTTTGCAGCACGCAGACATGGGCTTCAATGCCTGCCACAATCACCAATGGCCTGCCGCTTTCATGGAAGTTGATGAAGTGTTGCTTCATCGCCTCGTCGCGCCAACACGAAAAGGTGAGTTTTTCAAATGTTGTGGCCTCGTTGCTTTGCAATGATGAAACCGTATGACCCAAGCCTTTAGGGTATTGCTCGGAAATCGTGACAGGCAATCCCAAAGTCTGCGCTGCCGTCATCAAAATCTGCGACTTCGCCACAACTTGATCCGGCGCGGCCATTGCTGGCAGCAACCGTTCTTGGATGTCGACCAGCAGCAAAGAAGCTTTGGAAGCGTCAAGCAACATTAGGAACTCACCTGTTCGCCCTAGCCCATTTCACGTTCATGCCGGAGTCCCACAATAATGATATCCCCACTTTGCACATCTAGAAAATAGAGGGCAAGAAAATGGCTTGCTCCAAAACGAATGATACGCTCACGAAATTTAGAACGATCCGGATATGGTCGGCCAATGCCAGGAAGTTCAATCAATTTGTCCAAGGCATTGACCACTGTATGTCTCGCTCTGTCGCCAAGCTCCACATCAAACTCCGCATAGAATTCGCATAGGGTCTTCAATTTCGCCGCAGCACGCAGCGAAAACCTTACTTGTCTCATGCTTTTTCAGCCGGTGGCAACTCTCCGCCGCCAGATTCCGCCCATTTCTTCATCGCCTCACTTGAAATGTAGAGACCAGTCTCCTGATACTCCTTCAGTGCTACATCGGCTTCATCGGCAAAAGCAAGCCGCTCTTCAGCGCGCGAAAGATACTCCAGAAAAGCTTCCCGCATGAGAAAATGAGCGCTTCGCTTCGTCTTCTTTGCGACAGCAGCAAACCGCGACTTTTCTTCATCAGAGAGCTTGACTGACACTGCAGTGGTGGCGGACATGGGTGACTCCGAGTATCTAAAAGTATTACTTTTATATACCGCTCAGCTTTGTTCGTCAACTGTTGGCTGCAGCAGTTTCGACAGGCTTGCTCACCATCAACCCAAAGGCATAAACCTCTGCCACTTCCTTCAAGCGGTCAAAACGACCTGACGCGCCGCCGTGGCCCACCTCCATATTGATCTTGAGCATGAGAAAATTATCCGATGTGTTCCGTGTACGGAGTTTCGCCACCCACTTTGCAGGTTCCCAATAGGTCACGCGCGGATCAGTAAGACCGCCCAATGCGAAGATGTGAGGATAGGCTTGTGCCACCACATTCTCGTAAGGTGCATAGGACGCAATGGTATTGTAAGCCTTAACATCTTCAATCGGATTGCCCCACTCGGGCCATTCCGGAGGTGTAAGCGGCAGCGTGTCATCCAGCATTGTTGTGAGCGCATCGACAAACGGCACTTCCGCAACAATGGCCTTGAACAGGTCCGGTGCCATGTTGGCAACAGCGCCCATCAATAACCCACCCGCACTGCCGCCTTGCGCCACGATACTTCCGCGTGCCGTGAATCTTTGCTGAGCGAGATACTCGCCGACCGAAATGAAATCTCTGAAGGTATTGGTCTTGTGCTCAAGCTTTCCGGTTTTATACCAGCGCCGCCCTTTTTCCTGGCCCCCGCGAATATGCGCCGTCGCGTAAACAAAGCCACGATTGACGAGCGAGAGAATATTGGTGTTGAAGCCAGCGGGCATCGACATGCCGTAGGAACCATAACCATAAAGCCAAAGCGGTGCCGTGCCATCAAGCTTCGTGGTTTTATGATAGAGCAAAGTAACGGGCACCATTTCACCATCATGGGCGGGCGCCAATACACGTTTTGCAATGTAATCAGACGGTGTGTGGCCTGACGGCACTTCCTGCGTCTTCATCAACACACGTTTCCGCGTGTTCATATCATAGTCGAACACTTGTGATGGCGTGGTGGGTGATGAATAGGTGAAGCGCAG